>DAONFN010000005.1:0-21883 GCA_035403625.1 Bacteroidales bacterium | reverse complement strand
TTAAGGGTTTGTTTTTACACCTTAACTTGCTGTCCTAAATTTGGGGAGTATTATAATCCTCAAGCATTTTCTTCGCCTGGTCCACCTGAATTTTAGCACTTTCACAGGCTATCCGAGCTTCTTCATACTTCTGCTCGGTTGCTGACCCACCCTGATAAAGGTTCCGGAAGCGTTCCAGATCACGCTTGAGCTTATCTTCATTGATTTTCGCACTTTGTAATGACAACTCCTTCAGTGTATTGTCAATGACCGCAACCATCTTGCCCTTTTCCAGGAATTGTCCCAGTTCAACCGGAAGGGAAGTGATCTGACCTTGCACCTGGGCAGCGATATCCAGTTCTTTTACCGGGTACAGCGTGCCGATAAGGTCCAGCAGATGACCCGTTTTTCTTTCTGTGACCGGTGCAACATTGACATTTACAACACTGGAGATTCCGGAATCGGCTTTTATCTTGTTAATTTTATCGTGGTTTCCTTTTAATCGTACAGCGATCGCAATGACCAACAGGACTCCTATGAAAATGATGATCATTCTTTTCATAACTACTTTAATTTAAATTATGTATATATTCAGAAAGCGTTCCTTTTGATTGCTCGAGTTTGATACGGGCTATTAAGAAATTTAGTAGCTCGTTATAATAGTTATTCAGGCTCTCTCTGTAAGAAGTCTCAGACTGAATCAGATCAAGCGTGGAGCAGGTTCCTTGTTTATATTGGAGTTGAGTACTTTTGTACACCTTATCCGCCAATCCGAGATTTTCCTTTTCGTTCTGGATATTGGCAAGGGCGTTTCGGTACCCGATTTCACTATTCGATAGTTCGACTTTAATGGATTGCCGGGTCTGGCGGATGTTCTCTTTACTTTTCCACACATTGAGCTTAGCCTGGGAAATGCGTGACTGACGCTGGAATCCATCAAATACCGACAGCCGTAACGTCAATCCGATATAGGAATTTGGATACCAGGCCTCGCGATTGAATAAGGTAAATTCATTCCGCATGGCATTGGAACCGTAATAGGCGGTAAAAGACAGGACAGGCAAGTACCCGGCTTCATTGCGTTTTATTTCAGCCCGGGATGAGCGCAATCCGATTTGTTGAAGCTTGTAATCAAACCGGTTTTGAAATAACAGAGTATCAGCCGGAAGGGTTATTGCATTTACTTGAACGTTAACGATAGTATCAGTTAAAAAGATCCCGGTGTCGATCGGCATTCCCATGGTGAATTTGAGATTGTTGAGCGACTGATCATAGTTCAACAGACACTGTTTCAACTGGGTATATGTGACATTTGTACTGACCCGTATTTTATCAAGGTCTATCTGCTGTGCCATCCCATTGGTTAAGAGTAGTTCTGTTGATTCCAGCACCGCTTTTGATGCATCGTAGGCGGCCAGCAATGAATTCCTTTGTTTCTCAATGACCAGGGTCTGATAATACAGGTAGCAGATGTTGTATTGCATATTCTCAGTGGTCTGTTGCAGTTTCACTTCGGATTGTTCCTGATTCAGCTTTGCTGAATTAAGGTCTATCCGGGATGATGGATCAAAGATTTTCTGGGATAATTGAATTCCTCCGGTAACGTTATATTGTGTTCCCATTTTCAATGCCATACTGGTACCAGGCTGCCCTGACATTTCTCCCGGCAGTACAGTCGTGCTCAGTTCAAGATTATCCGTAACGGAACCGGTAGCCTCAAGCTGTGGCAAAAAAGTTCCGATTTGCTCATTCACTTTTTTCCCGGCAATCGCCAGGTCATAATGGGCATTTATTATATTGCTGTTGTTTTTGTAAGCATAGTCAAGACATTGGTGTAATGTCAGGCCTTGCCCATAAATGGCTGTATGAAGAACGCCGGAAAAAGCAACCATGGCTAGGATCCGTATCGTTGTCTTATTTATGTGTATCATTGATTACGGTGTTACATTGTCGTGATGGGATGATAAAATTTTGGGGGAATCCAGAAAATATGCTGCAACAGCAAATAATATCAGCATCAGCACCGGGAAGAAATCAAAGTTCAGGGCCAGAAAATCGGCCACTATCAGTCCTCCCCAGAAACAGCATATAAAAAAGAAACCCAGTAATAAGAAGCGGGGGGTCAAAAAAATGATCAGGCAAACCAATTCTACAATCCCAATCCAGACTATTTCACTCTGAAGACCAAGTTTTGCAATGTCCAGAAATAGGGAATAGCGAAAGAACTTCAGGATACCATCACCAATTGTAAGAATAGTCGGGAGCCAGAAAAATCGTTTCATTAATTTACCAGGAGGCAACATTTGTGCGAAAATCATGGCACAAAAGTCCTAAGCAAATGAGGATGCGACAAGGATTACCTCCGTGAAGTGGACAAAATGGCGGATAAAAGGGCCGGATAGATCAATGATCCGTCAGCCATTGCAGAAATTGAGTTGTTTTGAGTTTTCCAACCAAAATTTGTTCCGGAAATCGTATCGATAAATTAATCAGCATCTTACGGCTAAAATATCGGGACGCATCTTTAACTGCTTTGCGGTTTACCAGAAATTGGCGATTGGCCCTGAAAAAACCGCTGCCGCAAAGTGTCTCAAGCTCCTCCAGATTTTGCGTTATCAGATGCTTTTGCGAGTCAAAAGTGACGGCAAATGCAAAATTATCTTCAAGATAAAACAAAGCGATAGCATCAATTTCCAGGGGCACTATTTTATCGCCCCGGTAAATAATAATGGAATTCTTTTTTCGGGAAACCTGATTTCCAAATCGCTCAATGATCTGATTAAGATTTCTTTCCGGGATGTTGAACGTTGCCTTCAGGGTTTGGTATTTTCCCAATGCCTTAGCTACAGACTCTGTGTTAAAGGGTTTCAATATGTAGTCGATTCCCTGTGCAGAAAATGCCTCCAACGCATATTTATCAAAAGCAGTGCAAAAAATCACAGGGGCATTAATCTGAACGGATTTAAAAATCTCAAAACTAAGTCCATCAGGCAATTGGATGTCGGAAAAGATTAAATCGTATTCAGCGTGCTCAGTGAAATATTTCCTTGCGGCTTCCACTGTGGATAAAATGGCCGATATTTCAATGTGACTGTCGATTTTAGCCAAGGTGTCAGCTAAATCCATAGCCGTAAATTTTTCATCCTCAATGATCACAATTCTCATAGCGCACGACTATTTAGCAATTTCATCCTGACCGAGAACATGTCCTCCCGATCATCTATTTCGATGGCTTGACTCGTTAGCAAGGAAAATCGTTTCCGAAGATTTTTAAGGCCAACTCCGCTGCCGATGGCAGAAACAGGTCGGGGGATTTTATTGTTAGTAACGGTTATAAAACCATCCTGGAACTGAATTTTCAGCCGCAGCGGCCTGAGTTCGGTAAATGCGTTATGTTTCAGTGCATTCTCAACCAACGTCTGAAGTGCATAAACGGGTATTCTATACGTGTTTTGAGCATCATCCGGTATCAGGATTTCGCAAAAAAAGGAGCCGGTGAAACGGATCTTTTGCAACTCAATATAATCACCTGTAAACCTCACTTCGTCGGCCAGTGATATCGTACTATTTTCATGGGCGGATACAGTAAATCTTAAGAAATCAGACAGTTTTACAAGGTACACCTCGGCCAGCGCCGGATCATTTTTAATCAGTGATTTCAGGGTGCTCAATGAATTAAAAAGAAAATGAGGTTGCAATTGTGTAATAAGTTGTTGTTGTTCAGCCTCCAGCTGTTTAATTTTCAGATTCGCCAACTCCGCTTCGGCTTGTGCTTTTTTGGATCGCATCATAATGGCATTCGACAGGATCAGGATAATTGTATTCAACGCTGTGGTATTAATTAACGGGAAAAGAACCGACTGAGCTTCACTTTCTCGCGGGGGCCGGGGGAATTGCAGAATCACCGAGATGAAAGCAACAACGAAAATGTCAGAATATAGCTAAGGATGAATCTCTTCCAGGAAGACCCTTGGGCCCTTCGTTCTTCGATTGATATAAGAAGAATATTCAATATCCAGATGATCAAAGAAAAGACTGTAAAGACAAGCAATCCCTGCCAGAATGTAATCGTATCCTGTTTAATCAGAAAAAAGACGGGGGATATTTCAAAAGCCGCCATTATCGGTGATGAAATCAGCGCAATTTGAAATAGCTTCGTTTTATACATAGTACAAGCAATCATAAGAACAACAAACTCCGTCTATTTGTCAGTCGATTTCGTCCAATTTCAAGACCATTTAGTTGATTTGACATCCAGGTAAGGTCCGACAATCCGGGCTGAGTTCCACAGGACCTTTGCACAAAATTACAGTTTCTTTTCTCCTGTTGATAATTTTCGGCGATCCCTTGCACCCGGACGGATGAAGTTTATCCAGATGCAGATTGGATATTGGAATCCGGATCCATTTACCCTTTACCCACATGTAACCCAGTAATGTGATCAGTCCTCACGCATGCCACGAACAGGAATGCCGGCAGATCCTGATTCCTCAGTCCGTCGTTACAGTTTCACCAGCTTCTGCATGAAACTCCGGTGGTTGTTTCGCAATTCCATCTTCAGCATATACAGCCCGGGGGCCAGCCGGGAGACGTCAAAGGAGGAAGCGGACGGATTATTCCAGCCTGCCAACGATTCGCCGTTCATTGACAATAAGTGGATGGAGGCGATTTCAGGCACCTTTCCGGCATTGACCGCAAAGTGATCGGAAACAGGATTATCAAGGATCCGGAAGCCTTCGGGAACGGCATCATCGCCGATACCATGCGGGTATAATGAAAACGGGGCCAGGTTGGAGAACGAGGAAGCACCTTCCGTTTTCAGACTGCATTCGGCGTTCAGCATGGCTTCGACCACGTAGTTGAGATCACCAGCCGGCGGGGTGAGATCGGTGTACTGGGTGATGGATCCGGACACCGAGGCCATCAGCTCCGGGGTTCCGGCGGCAACCCTCCTGTAAATGTTGTAGGTGTATACATCTGTCCCCTGGTAGGGTTCCCAGATCAGGTTGCAGGTGCCTCCGACACCGTGGTTGACCGACAGGTGCACCGGCCGGTGGGTATAGCCCAGTTCCGATACAAACAGGCATTTATCGAGGATTTTTATGGCATAGGTTTCGGCTTGTACGGCTGAGTTGGACTGTTCATCCACATATTCCCCGGCAGCCGCGGCCGAATACCCTGCCAGCTTTACAAACTGGCCCGAAACGGTTCCCTCTTTATAAACGAATACCGAGTCGGCAGCCGAATTACCGGGCTTATTCCAGACCACGCGGTTGTGCGAGGTGGCCGAATCGACCGTCACCATGCACAGGTCGGGCCTGGACCAATCCTTGCGAACCTCCACCCGCGTTGAGTCAATGCAATAGGTGCCATCGGAAAGCAGGACAGAGAGGTGATAGACCGTTGTTTGATACGGTGAGGCCACCGGGGCGGGCACGTTGGCCGAATCGAGTCCTTCGGCAGGCAACCATTGGTACGAAACGGGCGTATGGAACGACAGGATCAGTCCGTCGCTGCCCACCGCAACCATCGACCGGTTATCCGGACAGGTGACATTAACCAATGTCTGGGGCGAGGAATAAAACCATTCATGCACGGAACCACCATGCGAAAACCTGTAGATACTGCTGTACGTTCCGTGAAACCCGGTTGAATCATCCTGCAGGGCAATCCCCGCCTCTGCCTGCCAGAAAACCGACTCCCAACTGCCTCCCCCGTTGGTTGTACGGTAGGTGTCGAAACTTCCCCCGACATAACCCGTATTTTCATTGGCAAATACCACGGTGTTAAAATTATTCTGCCCGGCCACAACCATCGTATTCGTCCATGTATTCCCGCCATCGGTGGTGGCCAGGAACGTATTGGTAACGTTCTGGTTATCGAAATCACCGGCAATAAACCCCTTTACCGGGTTCACAAACACCACATCGTTCAACCGAGCTGAGGTCCCGGAGGAGACCGGGTTCCACGTGTTGCCATCCGTGGTTTTCAGGATCACCCCCGGCTCGCCGATGGCAAATCCGGTGGTTGGGTTGATAAACCTGACCCGGGTGAAATGCCGGGCAGGGTCCTCGAAAATCACATTCCAGGTAGTTCCCCCGTCGGTCGTTTTAGCAATTTTGCCGTCGGCCGATACCATATACCCTGTTTGTTCGGAAGGGAAGGCCACCGATTTCCAGTTCTGACCGGCCAGAAACGTGGTGAGCACCCAATGATAACCGCCGTCCGTTGTTCTGAGGAAGGTGCCATTTTCGCCGGCAATATAGCCATGGGCAGGATCCCGGAAGCAGACCTGGTTCAGCGTATTGGAGGTTGAACTGGGGATCACGACAGGTCCGACCGAGGCATGGATCTGCCGGGATTCTCCGCAATAGATCCGTGCGGTGTCGGTAACACTGACCACACATTGAGCAGATAACAGGAAATGAGAGGCGAATGTCAGGATAAAGGCGAGGATGGTTCGTTTCATAGGGATTTTTTCTGCAAATTATAAAAAATATTGCATAACATTTATAATGATTTCGAGAATATAATCAGGTTGAAGTCAGGAGGGTGAATAAAATAACCGCCGCGGAGACGCAGAGATTATACTATTGCCTATTGCCTTAAAAGGTGATTCCCGCCGAAAGAATGGATACTTCGAGGCTGACGGCTTTTGACGGGCCCAGGCCTGCTCCGATCTCCAATGCCGAGACAAAGCCATGGGGAGTGGAGAATTTTAAGGGCGTTACGCGTATTCCGGCAGCCCAGGCAGGCATGGCAGGAGGGTTTCCCTCTGCGTCGAGGGCTTCTATCCGTTGTCCCCATAGCAAGTTCATCGTGGCATAGGCGCCCGGAGTCCACCGCCCTTTCCGCTGGTATCCAAGCGCCAGTCTGGTCGATACGGCATTTCCGCAACCCCAGAAAAGATTGACATCCATCTGTCCGGCGACCCCGGTCTTATGACGGGCATGAATCCCCAGGCCGACACCCAGTCCGTCGCTCGTGACCCGGTCGGAGGAATAATAGATGCCGTACTGCTGAAGGAAAGGCGTTAATGCAATCATTTTTTGGGCAGCGGCGGCCATGCTGCCGGACAGGAACAGGAGGAGGAGGAGTGTTCTCATGGCTGAACTTCTGCTAAGAGAGCGATGGCCGCCGTGAGGGCCCGTGTATTTCCGGCCAGGAAGGAGGGATCGAGCGTGGCGGGCAGGTCTGACGGCAAATGGTAGTTCGGGTTACGGAAATTAGCCCCGTCGGTCAGGAACACAGCCGGGATCCCGTTGTACCACAACAGTGCATGGTCGCTTCGCATGAACGCCTCCGACAGGAAGTACCCTCCGTCGCCCGGGGCGGTCATCCCCAGGAGTTTTGACAAACCGTATGAATTTCCCATGGCGGTGATCTGCCGGGTGATCTCTTCCGAATCGTCGTTTCCGAGGACAAGCAGGAAGTCACCCACATCCGGCATCCGGATTCCCATGACATCCTTCTGGCTTCCCGGCTCATGCGAGGCGTATCCCACCAAATCCATCACGATGGCGGCCTTTACATCGCCGGCATAGCCTGCCTGCACATACCGGGTGCTGCCGATGGAACCGAACTCTTCCAGGTCGAACGAGATAAACCGGATCGTCCGGGCGAAATGATGTTTCCGCACAGCCCTGGCTGCTTCGAGCATCGCTGCCACAGCCGAACCGTTATCGTCGGCCCCTCCATAGAAGGCATCCAAGTGGCTTCCCACCAATACGACTTCATCCGGGCGGGTGGTTCCCCTCCATTCGGCCACCACATTATATGCAGCCTGGGGCCCTTCACCCAGGACAACTGTATCGGCATCGTATCCCATCGATTCAAATGCATGGGCAACAAGTCCGACTGAGGCGTTACGTGTAAGATGGTCGCTTGGGAAAAGGTGGCCGGGCGAAAAACCTGTATTATCGACCGGACTATCTCCGGCGCGTACAGCGACCAGCCGCTCCACCCAGGGCATGATACTGTCGGTTGTCACACCCCCGGCCACGGTGACCGCCCGCTCAAACCCCGAGCGGTCCATTTCACTTTTCTTACAGCCAGTGAACATTACCAGCAGACACAGGCTGAATAGCGGGAACAAACGCATTGTTTAGAATTTCCTTGTTAGTGTAACCAGCATGACCTGGGCACGAAGCGTTCGCCCCGGATGCGAGAAATGTGTACCAAAATCAATTTCAAGCAGGCTCAGCCTCCATTTTTCCCGAATCCCAAAGCTCAGGGGTGCAGCGTGTACGGCGACGTAGAAGGGGCTGATCGTGCCCTGCATCGCTTCCCGGGTTTCGCGCAGGAGTGCCTTCCCGGCATCGAACCGGGTGCGTCGTGTGGTGCCCAGTTCCAGTCCTACGGCCGGTTGCCATGCCCCTACCCGTTGCCTGACCAACAAGCGCCCAAAGGCCTCTGGAAGCACAGGATTCAGGCCGAGCCGGATTCCTGCCTGCCAGGCGAGTGATTCGGAAAACTCTTTTGCAACGGCCAGTTCAGGTGCAAAACCATTCTGCATTGAAAAAACCGATTGGGTGATCAGCATGCCGAAGCCGGCCTGTATCTCTATCGGCTTCCTTTCCTGCTGAGCATCTGATGTTGACGCGAGAAAAATCAGGGCACTGAGGAATACGAAAAATTTGTTCATGGCCAGGTTTTGGATTGCCGGTATAAAGATAAAAAAACATGACATAAAAATATCATATTAATAAATTTTCAATTGAAAAAATCGTGAATGCCGGTGATTGAATATACATTGAACGGCACCGGTTTTCAGGAGACACTTCCCGGATTGTCAGGAATGAAAATGATCTACCTTTGCATATGGGTAAATTCCGGATACTCAAAATCCAGTCATTCTATGGATATTCAGAATAAAACAAGGGAGGAGCTCTTGCAAATCATTGGGAAATTGCAGGCAGAGAACCATTCCCTGAGAGCTGCTGGAACGAAGGGCGCGGTGGTTGAACCCGGATTCTCGGAAGGCTACTGCGACATGCATCCGATTGTTTCAGGGATCTCCAATCGTAACACAGTACCGTCATCGCTGGAGGACAAGTTTTCCAGGCTGTTTTACATGTGTCCGCTGGCCTGTGGTTTAAGTTCTGCCGATGATCACACGTATATCGAGGTCAATGATGCATTCTGCACGTTGCTGGGTTTCGAAAAAGAGGAAGTGACAGGAAAAACGGCAGAGTCGCTGGGCATCCTTACCTCCGAAACCCGTGCAGATGTTATGCGTTATGCCGATGCAACAGGCAAGATACTGAATGCAGTTACGGTCCTGAAGGCAAAAGACGGAGAACTGAAGCGCGTGGAGTTGTCGGGAGAAGATTTTATCGTACAGGACAAGAAGTACCGCTTTACGGTTGTTTATGATCTGACCGAGCTCAGGAAGGCCGAAAAAAAATTAAGGGAAACGCAGGAACTGTACCAGTTGCTTTTCAACACTAGCCTGGATGCCATACTTATGACCACCCCTGACGGGAGAATACTGTCAGCTAACAAGTCGGCATGCACTATCTTTGGAAGAACGGAAGAGGAGCTTATCCGCCTGGGCAGAGAATGTATCATCGACCCTTCGGATCCCCGTCTGGCCCCGGCATTGGCAGAGCGGGCACAAACCGGAAGGTTTTGCGGCGAGCTGAACCTGGTTCGCAAGGATGGCTCGAAATTCCCGGCTGAAATAACTTCCTCGGTTTTTCTTGATAACGAAGGCCGCGACAGGACGAGTATGATCATCAGGGATATAACCGAGCGAAAGGTCGCTGAAGAAAACCTGCGTGCCAGTGAGGAAAAATATAAGCAGCTCTTCGATCATTCGCTGGACCATATCTTCATCCTGGAAGTTACAGATGATCAACGCTTTAAAGTATTGGCAGCCAATCCAACGCATGAGAAAGAGTTAGGAAACCTGCGCCCCGGCGCCTGGATTGAAGATTGCCTTTCAAAGGAGGCTTGTGACCAGACCTTACAGAATTATCGGCGTTGCCTGGCTGAACAAAAGATCCTTTCCTTTGAAGAGCGTTACTCTGAACATGATTTTTTCACCCAACTTATACCCGTAAGAAATTCGAACAATGTCGTTTACAGAATCATCGGGATTGCACGGAATATCACCAAAGAAAAAGAACTGACCAACCGGTTGATCAATCATAATGAAGAGCTGAAAACCCTGAATGATGATCTCGTTTCAGCCAAGGAAATACTCACAGCGAGCGAAGCCAAATTCCGGACTCTTTTCCGGAATTCCCCGGTTGGGATTTCCATGACGAGTATTGACGGCTATCTGAATGTCAACCAGGCCTTTTGTAACATGGTCGGGTATTCCGGGGCGGAGATGACGACGAAAAGATGGATGGATATAACCTTCCCGGAGGATATTGAGCAAACCCGGCGCCATCTTCAGTCCCTGCTTGATGCAAAAAACACCGTGGTGAATTTCGAGAACAGGTACGTTCACAAAAAAGGTCAAACCATCTGGGCATACGTTTCGATTTTATTACAGCGGGATATCAACGGCAACCCGGATTTTTACCTGACGACGGTGGTCGATATCACTCAACGCAAACTCAACGAGGAAAGGATCCGTATCCTTTCCCTCGCAATCGAGCAAAATCCGGTATCCATCATGATCACCGATGCCGACGGCACCATCGAATACGTCAATCCCGTTTTCACGCAGATCACCGGGTATCGTACCGATGAGGTCGTTGGCGACAAGCCAAGAATTTTAAACGCAGAACTCACCCCGAAGGAGGTGTACGAGGATCTTTGGAAGACCATAACATCGGGACAGGTGTGGAAGGGAAGTTTCCAGAACCGCAGGAAAAACGGAGATCTCTACTATGAAAGCTCTACGATATCCCCGATCCTTGATGAAAACAAGCATATCACGCACTTTCTAGCCATAAAAGAAGACATTACCAAAACCATCCGGTCCGAGTACCTGATCAGGACCTATGTCAATGCCATCGAACAAAGTCCGTCGTCGGTCATCGTCACCAATGCAACGGGTGATATCGAATTCGTGAATAAAAAGTTCCAGTCCTTCACCCAATATTCCCTGAAGGATGTTAAAGGGAAAAAACCACGGATATTCAACCCACACCACATGCCGCCGGAATTGTATGATGTCATGTGGAAAACCCTCCGATCAGGCAGCATCTGGGAAGGTGAATCCCTGAACCGGAAAAAGGACAGAACGGAATTCTGGGAGCATGTCATCATCTCGCCGCTTGTCAAAGATGACGGATCAATCATCAACTATACGATCATCATGGATGACATCACCCCGATAAAAACCATGATCGGGGAGCTGACGATCGCGAAGGAGATAGCCGAGGAGAATGAACAAAAATACAAACAACTGTTTGACAACACGCTGGATCATATCTTTCTCCTGAAGGTAACTGAAGACAATCGGTTCAAAGTTCTCGCAGTCAACCCGATGCATATCAAGGAAATCGGGATGCTTCATCCGAATGCCTATGTTGAGGATTGCCTCCCGGAAGAGATCGCCGGCCAGGTCATTCCGAATTACTGCCGGTGCGTTTCCGAAGCCAGACGGGTATCCTATGAAGAGCATTTGTTCGGATGCGATTTTTTCACACAGTTGATCCCCATTACAGGCTCGGATGATGTCGTTTACCGGATCATCGGAATTGCCAGGGACATCACCAAGGAAAAAGAACTTACCAACCAGTTGATCAGGCAGAATGAGGAGCTTGAACAGAGGGTGCTGGAGCGGACCTCCCAGCTTGAGGCAGCCAACCGCGAAATGGAGACCTTCAGCTATTCCGTAGCCCACGACCTGCGCGCGCCCCTCCGCGCCATCACGGGTTTCTCCAGCCTTCTCGCCGAAGGCTATAACGACCGTCTCGATCAGGAGGGACAACGGTTTATCGCCACGATCTGTCAGAACACCTCGAAAATGGACCGTCTCATCACCGACATGCTCAGTCTTTCGCAGGTTTCCAGGGCCGAACTGAATATAAAGAAGGTGAATATGCGGGCCTTTGCCGAAGCGATGTTCCGCGAACTGGCAACCGATGAAGAGAAAACCGAGTTTGATTTCTCGGTCGGGAAACTACCAGTGGTATCGTGCGATGAAATGCTGATCAAGCAAGTATGGCAAAACCTGATAAGCAATGCATTGAAATACAGCTCAAAATCCGAAAGAAAGCAGATCAGGATCGGTTTCCGAAATGAAAAGACCGAATTTATCTTCTACATCAGGGATCGCGGGATAGGGTTTAACGAAAAATACAAGGATAAACTTTTTGGCGTTTTCCAACGTCTTTTAAGTGCCAGGGAATTCGAAGGGACCGGAGTGGGGCTCGCCATTGTTCAGCGCATAATCAACCGTCACGGAGGAAGAGTATGGGCAGAAGGCGAGCTCAACAAGGGAGCCACCTTTTACTTTACCCTGCCGAAGGTTTAACCCGCGCATCAACAACAAGCCTTCCGTGCCCGGGAATACGGCACAGGAGTTAGGTTTTATTCGCGGCCTGGAAGCAGATTCAAGGTGTTCCGGGAGTCCCGCGTTCCCTAGATACCAGATCCTTTCCGCTTATCCCTTTGGTTTTGTAAAATTCGATTATCTTGCAGGTGATTTTTATCTTCCCGCAGGATGAAAACATTCACCAGCGATATCTCCAACCAAACCTTCCCTTTTTCAGAACGGGTTTCCGCACGAACCATCCGTCATTCGCTTCTCGACCTTATCCGTAGTGAGCATCCGGCGTTCGGCCACGAAAGTTATCTTTCCCAGGGGGAGCTGAACGATTACCGGTCAAGATTGATCCTGGAATCGCTGAAAGAGGAGCTGGGCGAACTCACGGATGCCGAACGGAAAGTGGTAGAGGCACTGGCAGGGAATACCACCATTTCGGGGAAGATCGACAGCGACGGACAGCCTGTCACCCGGGGCCAGAGGCTTGCCGACGGAATGGCTGAATTCGGTGGCAGCTGGACTTTCATCCTGATTTTCATAGGTGTCATCGTTGCCTGGATCATCCTGAATTCGGTCTGGCTGGCCAATCGTGCTTTTGATCCATTTCCTTTCATTCTGCTGAATCTGGTGCTGTCGTGCGTGGCGGCCATCCAGGCTCCGGTGATCATGATGAGCCAGAATCGCCAGGAGACGAAGGACCGGGTAAGGTCGAAGAACGATTACATGGTCAACCTCAAGGCCGAGATCGAGATACGGACGCTTCACGAGAAAGTGGATCACATGATCCAGGACCTGCAGCATGAGATTTTCGAAATGCAGCAGGTCCAAACGAAGCTGCTGGAGGAGATAAGGAAGAAAGTGACGAATGACGAATGACGAGTGACAAGTGCAGCGTGGATAGGAATAGATGAAAAGTTAGGTTTATGGAGGAAAAGGGATTTCAGAAAAGGCTGAACCTGTTTGATTCCACGGCGATTGTGGTGGGATCGATGATCGGATCGGGGATCTTTATCGTAAGTGCGGATATTGCCCGCCAGGTGGGTTCGCCGGGCTGGCTGTTGATGGTGTGGATCATCACCGGGTTCATGACCATATTTGCCGCTCTGAGCTATGGCGAACTGGCAGGCATGTTCCCGAAGGCAGGTGGGCAGTATGTATACCTGCGGGAAGCGTATAACCCGCTTACCGGCTTCCTTTACGGCTGGACGCTTTTCCTGGTGATCCAGACCGGGACGATTGCTGCCGTAGCCATGGCCTTTGCCAAGTTCACGGGCGTGCTGATCCCGTGGGTGTCGGAATCCGTCGTCTGGTTCAGCCTGAAATCCGTCACCCTGGGCCCCGTTGACTTCGGACTTTTCAACCTGGGCCAGGTCAACCTCGGGTTCATGAAGTTCGGCCCGGTTCAGCTAGTGGCCATCGGGTCCATCGCCTTCCTCACCTGGGTGAACACACGAGGCATAAAGGAAGGGAAACAGGTGCAGAACGCGTTCACCTCCGGGAAAGTCATCCTGCTTTCACTCTTTATTTTCGTTGGTCTGATATTCGCCTCCAATGCACACGTAGTGAAAGCCAACCTGGCGATTTTCTGGAATCCCGTCCAGGAATCCAACGGAGGTGTGCACCTTCCCCTGTCCGGCATGGCTCTGGTCGCTGCATTGGGAATGGCGATGGTAGGCAGTCTTTTTTCTTCCGACGCCTGGAACAATATCACCTTTACCGCAGGCGAAGTGATCCATCCCCGGAAAAACATTCCACTGAGCCTGTTTTTTGGCACCCTGGCCGTCACCCTGCTTTACCTCCTTGCCAATCTTGTTTATCTCTCGGCACTTCCGCTCCGGGGTGATCCCGGGGGGAGTGATATCGCTGCGCGCGGGATGCAGTTTGCCCTTAATGACCGTCTGGCAACGGCTTCACTTTCGGGACTTTTCGGTAATTCAGCCATGCTGATCATGGCCGTGTTCATCATGATCTCCACCTTTGGATGCAATAATGGCCTGATTCTTGCAGGTGCGCGGGTTTACTACGCCATGTCAGCCGACGGAATATTTTTCAAGAAGGCAGGTATACTCAACTGCAAGGGAGTGCCGCAGGCAGGACTTATCATCCAGGGGGTCTGGGCTTCGCTGCTGTGCCTTTCGGGGACCTACGGGCAATTGCTCGATTATGTTGTGTTCGCCGTTTTGATCTTTTACGCGCTCACAATTGCCGGCATCTTCCTGCTGAGAAAAAACCGGCCGGATGCAGAACGCCCCTACCGGGCCTTCGGTTATCCGGTCATTCCTCTGATTTACATTGCGCTGGCACTGGCCGTGATGATCATCCTTCTCATTTATAAGCCGGGATATACCTGGCCGGGGCTGATCATCGTTATCCTGGGGATACCGGTATATTATCTGTGGAGAAAATGAAAAACAACCGTAAACCTGCCAGCCGGCCTGACTGGAATATTAAAACGCGAAGGAAGCAATGGGGAAACATGATCACGTCCAAATTTGCAGGTCTGATCCTTCTTTTATTTTTACTGAACCGGCTTCCGGTACAGGCCCAATGTCCGGTTTCCAACAATGTATTCGGCGATGGGGAACAGATCCGGTACCTGGTCACTTATAACTGGGGGCCTGTTTGGGTGGATGCCGGGACTGTCACGTTTACTGCCAAATCGGACACATACCGCGGCAAACCCGCGTGGCACCTAATCGGTAGCGGAAAATCCTTCCGATCTTATGATATGCTATACAAGGTGCGCGACTATTACGATTCCTGGATCGACCCGGGGACATTCCACTCATTCGACTTCCGCCGGAATGTATACGAGGGCGGGTACACACTCCTTAACACCCTCTACTTTGACCGCCAGTTCGGTCGCGTCATATCCAATACAAAATGTATCAACAAACCCCAGCGAACCGACACCATGCCCATCCGGCCTTGTACCTTTGACATGCTTGCCGCAATCTATTACGTTCGCACCATGGATTTCGCCTCGATGAAATCGGACCAAAAAACCGACCTGACGGTACTTATCGACGATGCCTATTATGATATTTACATCAGGCCCCTGGGAAAAGAGGTGGTGGAAGCCAATGACGGGAAGCGCTACCGCTGCCAGAAGTTTGCTGCAAAGATGGTCTCCGGGACGATTTTCAAAGGAGATGAAGATGTGGTCGTATGGGTTTCCGACGATGCCAACAAAGTTCCCATCTATATCGAAGCCAAGATCATTGTCGGGACGATCAAAGCTTACCTGAAGGACTTCAAGGGGTTAAAGAGGCCGTTTGGATGTATCGTAAAATAGTGAGGTGCGACAAAATCCGGGAAAGAGGAGATTGGAAGAAATGGTTAAATATTTGATAGTATGATATTGATTGCTGATTCGGGATCGACTAAAACCACCTGGACCCGGACAGGTGGGTCACAGCCTGCCGTAACTCTCACGACGGGCGGATTAAATCCATACTTTCACACTCGGGATAGTGTTAAAGAAGTTATCCGTGAAGGGTTGACCGAATGGAAAAAAGATGCCGGCATAGAAGAAATCCATTTTTACGGGGCGGGATGTTCTACGGTTGACAACAACCGCATGATCAGCGATGCCCTGAAAGAGTTTTTCGGGAATCCGGAGGTTTTTGTGTACCACGATATCCTGGGTGCTGCACGGGCGCTTTTCGGCCGGGGCAGCGGTATTGCCTGCATCCTGGGCACCGGCTGCAACTCATGCTATTATGACGGCGATCAAACCTTCGAGGTGGTCGATTCGCTGGGGTACCTTTTTGGCGATGAGGGAGCCGGGTCCTATCTCGGCAAATTATTCCTGGGTGCTTATCTGCGGAAGGAATTACCTGCAGACCTCAGAAATGACTTCGATCATCAGTACGCACTCTCTCTCGAAACAATCCTTAACTCGCTTTACAACAAGCCTTCGCCTAACCGGTTTCTGGCCTCCTTCAGCCATTTCCTTGCCCCCAGAAAGGAACATCCTTATGTGCATGCGCTCTTAAAACGGTCGTTCCGTGACTTTTTTGAGGCCCACATCCGTAAATACCAGGGCTACCCTTCGGCAGAGGTTGGATTCATCGGCTCGATCGCCCATATTTATCGCGATGTACTGGAGGAGGTTGCCAGGGAAGAGCATACGCGGATCACCCGGATCCTCCCCTCCCCGCTTGACGGGCTGGTTGCTTTTCACAGTGCCTGACGGATGAACCGGGTGATTTCCCCCGATTCGTCGGGCCGGAACCAGGTGTATTCCTTATCCCTTTCAAACCAGGTCAGTTGCCGCTTGGCATAGCGACGGGTGTTGACGCGGATCTTTTCAAGTGCATAATCGAGGGTACACAGGCCTTCCAAATGGTCGAACAATTCCCTGTAACCCACTGTCCTGAGCGCGTTCAGGTGGCGGTAAGGGAACAGGGACAAGGCTTCCTCATACCATCCCGCAGCCATCATGGCAGTGAGGCGATCGTTGATCCGTACCGTTAACTCATCCATGGTCAACCGTAGACCCACTTTGCAGATGCGAAAAGGGCGGGTGGCAGATGTTTTTGTCAGATGGGTGGAATAAGGCCGGCCGGTAATCCGGCAAACCTCGATCGCCCGGATCAGCCGCACCGGGTTGGCTTTATCGACCCGGGCACTATATACGGGATCGAGTTTCTGCAATATTTCCATCAATGCAGGAGTGCCACCGGATGCAAGCGTCGACCGGAGTTCCTGCCGGATATCAGGGTCGGGATCGGGTAATGCGTCAATCCCGTTGCAAACGGCATCAATGTATAATCCGGAACCGCCTGCCATAATGACCACCGGGTATTGTATGAAAAGATCATCCAGCAGCGACAGAGCATCGGATTCGAACCTTGAAACGTTGTATGAATCCCTGATCGAAAGGTGATGAATAAAGTGGTGCCTTGCTTTACTAAGTTGTTCTGGGGTCGGAACCGCCGTTCCAATGGACATCTCGCGGTAAAACTGCCGTGAATCGGCGGAGAGAATTTCCGTTTGGAAAGCGTTTGCCAGAGAGATCGCAAGCCCGGTTTTACCGACAGCAGTGGAGCCGGCGATCACCACCAGCAACGGGCGATCAATAGTCATCCGGGTCCCGGTCGTTGTCTGAGAGTCGCCTGTCGAGGTTATCAATATCTTCGAAGTCTTCGAGGTGTTCGAGGTTCTCGAACTCATCCTCGCTCTCCTGCTCACCAAACATAAAGCTTTCCTGGCCAGCCTCGTCATCGGCAGCGTTGTCGGATCCCTTTTCGGCGGATTCTGTCTCAGGGGCCAGGGACGCTGCGTCCTTCATTATGCCCTCGATTTCGTTCTCGATGGCAGCCAGTCCTTCATCATCTTCCACCATGTCTTCAAAGGCAAGAGCCGGAGGGGCCTTTTGCACCGGCTTTCTCGGAACCGGGGGTTTGGGGATCAGGGTTGATTCAGCCTCTGTAACAGGCAGTTCGACCTTCTTGGGCAACTCACCGCTCCTTTTTACGCACCGCGGCATAGATTCAAGTGTGTCGGAAGCATAGATCTTGTACAGTTCGATATGGAAAGAAAAACTGTCTTTACCATGAAACTCGTAGATCATCTTCTGATGCGGGTCTTCAATATAGCTTTTAATTTTCTCGGTCTTCATCTGTGGCGGAGATACCGTCTCCGTCACCACCTGGTCAAGGTCCTCGTCGTACTTCCTCACCTGGCGTTTCTCCGCCTTCAGCGTGATCTCGCGGCTTTTCTTGTATCCCTTATCGGCCATAAAGAACGATGCCCTTTCGCAGTGCAACAATTCGGCAGATTCAAGCAGGATATGATGAAAGTCGAGAAATGTCTGGTTTGGCAGAATCTCGATCTCCCGAAGGAAGATATCATGCTCTTCACAGGTGACTCTGAAACGGTAAATCAGCATGTGCGCCTGGTCTTAAAATCCGGTCCAAAAATATGAATTTTTCAATCATGGGGTAAAAAAAGGGTCACTCCCCCATCTTTTTCAGTCCAAGTTTCTCTCCCTCCTCCAGCATTTTCTTCCAGGCTGCTTCATATTCGTTTGGAATTTCACCTTCGAGAATGGCCTCCGTGATGGCGCTTTTAATAATCCCGACTGTACGGGATGGGGGAATCCCGAAAGTCACCATGATCATCTCGCCGGTAATGGGTGGCTGCCAGTTTCTCAGGTGGTCCTTCTCTTCGATGTCGCGGAGTTTCTGGCGGACAATCTCAAAATTCGAGATGTACCGTTTAACTTTGACGGGATTCTTGGAAGTGATGTCGGCGTTGCACAGCAGCATGAGGTCATCGATGTCATCACCGGCCTCGAACAGGAGGCGGCGAACCGCCGAATCGGTGACTTCGTCCTCGGCCAAAACGATGGGCCGGAGGTGCAGCAGAACCAGTTTTTCGACATAATGCAGAGCGTCGGTGAGCGGCAGTCGCATCCGGCGGAAAATGGGTTTGACCATCTTCGATCCTCTGAACTCATGCGCGTGGAAGGTCCACCCGATACCCGGGACAAACTTCCGGGTAGCCGGTTTGGCGATGTCGTGCAGGATTGCAGCCCAACGAAGCCAAAGGTTATCGGATAGTCCCGCAACGTTGTCGAGTACGGCGAGGGTGTGGTGGAAGTTGTCTTTATGGCCTTTCCCTTCGATCATTTCAGAGCCTTTCAGCTCGCAGAACTCCGGGAAAATAATCTTAAGGATGCCGGTTTCGTCAAGTATCCTGAATCCTTTGGAAGGAACGGGCGCCTGGATGATGAGGTTTAATTCATCTGTGACCCGCTCGGTGGAGACAATATTAATACGGTCGGCAAGTTCGGTAATGGCTTTCAGGCAAGCCGGCTCGATATTGAAATCGAGTTGAGCTGCGAACCGAACGGCCCGCATCATCCGAAGGGGATCGTCGGAAAATGTGATGACGGGATCGAGGGGTGTACGGATGATCCGGTCGGCCAGATCCTGCGTTCCGTTGAATGGGTCGATAAGCCTGCCATAGTGCTCTTTCCCCAAACCAATGGCCATGGCATTGATGGTGAAGTCGCGCCGTCGCTGGTCGTCTTCCCGGGTGCCATCCTCTACCAAAGGTTTACGGGAATCGCGGCGGTAGGATTCGCGCCGGGCCCCGACAAATTCAATTTTCCAGCCATGATGACTCAACATAGCCGTTCCGAAATTCCGGAAAAACTTGACGGGAATATTGTCGCCAAGGCGGGCTGCCACCTGGTGGGCAAAGTCGATCCCGCTGCCGATCACGACGATGTCGATATCCTGCTTATGCCGGCGTCCCAGCAAGGCATCACGCACGAAGCCTCCCACCACGCTGGCTTCAACGCCCATCTCTTCAGCAACCTGAGTAATGACGGGAAATATAGGATGGGTAAGATATTCTTTCAACAGGATATTCCTCCGGTTGCAAAAGTACGGAATAACCGTTGAAAAAAGCAGTGAAAATATACCTGCAGTCCTTGGCGGATTTGCCGGCTCGTCGTATCTTTGACGCCGGATGTTAACTTATAAACACTAGATACTTATGGCAAAAAGAACAATCGTGGCGATGCCTGGAGACGGCATTGGAAAACTAGTCCTGGATGAGGCCATCCGCGTGTTGGATGCAGCAGGTTTTGATGCGGAATATGTTCACGGTGATATAGGATGGGAATTCTGGTGTAAAGAAGGAGATCCCTTTCCCGTAAGGACACAGAAACTGCTGGAGGAGCATAAGATCGGCCTTTTCGGAGCCATCACCTCGAAACCCAAAGACAAAACTGAAGCCGAACTGGACCCATCGCTCAAGGGCAAGGGGTTTGCCTATTACAGCCCGATCGTGACCATGCGTCAGAAATATGACCTGGATATCTGTATGAGGCCCTGTCGGACCTTCAAGGGGAACCCGCTGAACTTTATCCGCAGGGGATTTGGCGGCACGATCGAGGAACCGGTTATCGACACCATGATCTTCCGCCAGAACACCGAGTGCCTGTACGGCGGGGTGGAATGGACCAATCCCTCCGACCAGGTTTATGATGCCCTGATGACCCATAAGAAATTCAGGGATAACTTTGCCTGGTGCCCGCGCCCCGACCTGGCTGTGTCGACCCGGATCTTCACCCGGAAATATACTACCCGGATCGTTCGGGCCGCCTTCGAATATGCGAAGAAACGGGGCTTTGATACCGTTACGGTGTGTGAAAAGCCAAACGTGGTGAGGGAAACGTCGGGAATGATGCTGAAAATAGCCCAGGAAATGGCTAAAACCGAATTTCCGGGCATCCTTGTTCAGAATACCAACATCGACGCCCAGATGATGTGGCTGACGAAGAATCCCGAAACCTATCACGTCATTGTTGCCGGTAACATGTTCGGGGATATCGTGTCCGATGGTTTCGCCGGACTGATCGGCGGCCTTGGATTTGCCTGCAGTGCCAACATCGGCCCGGAAATCGCCGTATTCGAACCCACCCACGGCTCCGCCCCGAAATATGCCGAATTCAACCCCTCCATCGTGAACCCCATCGCCATGATCCTTTCAGCCGTAATGATGCTGGAGCATATCGGCGAAGCAGAACTCGCCGCCAAGATCTCCCGTGCCGTTGCGGAGGTGGTCGAGGAAGGAAAAGTGAAAACCTACGACATGATGAAGTTACCCGGTAAACCTGATGTATTCGAGAAAGGAGCGGCCAGCACCAGCCAGATGACGGATGCTATTATCGCGAAACTCCGGTAAAGGATTGGAAGAAGTGACAGAGTAACAGAGTAATAGAGTAACAAAGTAACAAGGTAACAAGGTAACAGAGTAACACAGTTGCAAGGTTAAGCAACCAGGATACTTTGTTACCTTGTTATTTAAACTGACACCTATGACTGATGAAGTAAAGAATTTATGGCCGGAGCTGATGTGGATCAGCGATCCGGACCTCCGTGAAAAAACAGCAAAGACCTGGGAACTGGCGCTTTCGAAAAGCGTTCTGACCCCGGCTGACCTGAATAAAATCCCTTTTACACTCCTGGCCGGACCTGATTTGAAGGTATCATTCATGGCTCATAAGCGGTGTGTGGTCCATGTTGCCCGGGAAGCCGCCATCAAGATGAATGAATTTTTTACCGACGATCTGCCCGTCAACATGGATGTCCTTATTGCAGGTGCCATCCTGGCCGACGTAGGCAAACTCCTCGAATACGAACTGGATGCGTCCGGAAAATCCGTTCAGGGGAAGTACGGTAAGTATCTTCGCCACCCATTCTCCGGGGTATCTCTCGCAGAACAATGCGGGGTCCCGGCAGCAGTATGCCATATCATCGCCACGCACGCCGGCGAAGGCGATATGGTTAAACGAACCGTCGAAGCCTATATCGTTCACCATGCCGATTTCATGACCTTCGAACCTTTTCGCGAACGATTGAAATGATGTGCTAATGTGCTGATATGCTGATGTTTTGTTGTTTAATTTAAGATTATAAGCATGACGATCAT
>DAONFN010000004.1:0-23111 GCA_035403625.1 Bacteroidales bacterium | reverse complement strand
TACAGCCGCAGCCTATCTTTTATTGCCGTCGAAGCAGATCGAACGGCTGATCCGGTGGAGGGAACGCGAGGGAATCGCCGCAGCCGAAAAGATCATGAACACTGACACCGAAGCGAAATGACGGTAGCCGATCGCATGCAACGCCTGATGATCCGGATCTACCTGCGGTACGTCTCGGTACTTTTCTGCGCGGTTGCCCGGATCGTTGCCGGTCGCCGGAAACAGCCGGAACGGCTGGGGAAAGAACTGCTGATCCTTAAACCCGACGCCATCGGTGATTACCTCCTGGTTCGCAACTTTCTCACCCTGGTCCGGAACTGCGAAGCTTTCCGCGATTACCGGGTCACCTTTTGCGGAAATGCTGCCTGCCGCGACCTGGCCGAACCATTCGACCGGGAGGTGGTCGATGAGTTTATCTGGATTGAAAAATCAGCCGTGTACCTCAACCCGATCCGCTATTCCCGGCTGATATCCCGGATGAATGGCCGGTACGACATCACCATCCATGCCGTACGGTCACGGGAGCTTCTCTTCGATTTTCTGGCCCGTTATTCCTCTTGCGGCGAACGGATTGCACCGGAAGGGGATACCGTCAACATCCTTCCTTTATATAAAAAGCACACCGACCGCTGGTACACCCGCCTGGTTCCCTGCGGCAACGCGTCGACCTTCGAATTCGAAGCCAACCGCAGATTCTTCGGAGCGCTTCTGGGAACGGAGGTGAACGTTACTTTCCCTTATCTTGACCTGCTTGCCGGAACCGGCCCGGAACCGGCCGATCTTCCCGAAAAGATGGCCCTGGTATTTCCCGGGGCGCAGCTTCCCTTCCGCCGGTGGGCGCCGGAAAATTTTGCGATAGTCTGCCGCCACCTTCACGAGGTTTACGGGCTGGAGATTGTGCTCATGGGGGCACCGGACGACCGGCAAATGGCGGAGAAGATCCGGAGAGGTCTTTCCTTCCCCGTGACCGATCTGACCGGCAGGACTAAACTGGCCGATGTGCCCGGCCTGATTGCCCGGGCGCAAATCGTGCTAACGAACGACTCGATGGCAGTGCATATTGCCGCGGCATTGAAGGTGCCTGTGGTGGTCATTTCCCAGATGAACCACTACGGTAGGTTTGTGCCTTATCCTGCAGGAGGGGATGTGAAGATGGCCTGCGTCATTCCGGCGGAATTTACCGGTAAAGACCCTGCGGAGATGGCCCAACGCTTTCGCTGCGGCTCGGATATCAACATCAGCCGGGTATCGGTCGACCAGGTGATCCGCGCAACGGATGCTATGCTGGATCCCCACACGAAAAAATCCGGAGGGGCTTGAATGGGGAATGTCACAAAAATATCGGTCGTCACTCCCTCGTTCAACCAGGCCGGGTTTATTGAAAGGACCGTCCAAAGTGTCCTTTCGCAGGATGCCGGCGTACCGGTGGAACACCTGGTGATCGACGGCGGGTCAACTGACGGAACCCTGGAGATCCTCGGCCGGTACACGGGAAAGATCCACTGGATTTCGGAACCCGACCGGGGCATGGCGGATGCACTCAACAAGGGCTTTTTCATGGCTACCGGGGATGTGACCGGGTGGCTCAACTCCGACGACACTTACCTGCCCGGTACGCTTCGCAAGGTGACGGAGTTTTTCGATGCCCACCCCGATGTTGACTGGCTGTACGGCAACTGCCGGATGGTGGATGCCTCCGACCGTGAGATTCGGGGATGGATCACGGCCTATAAGAAACACTCGGCGCGAAAGTACCGGTATGATAAATTGCTGGTCGAGAACTTCATCTCCCAGCCGGCCGTGTTCATGCGTACGAAAGCGTTTAAAGAAGCCGGGCCGGTCGATCTGACGCTCCCGACCGCAATGGATTATGACCTGTGGCTCAGGATGGCCCGGAACAGCCGTCCGGGGCATATTACCGACGACCTTGCCTGTTTCCGGGTGCACGGGAAATCGATCAGCGCAAGGAACTACCGGTTGCAATTTGCCGAGCAGTACCGGATCCACAAGCGCTACGACCATAATCCGTGGAGACTTCTCAGCCACCGGATGCGCAATCTCGTCATTGTCGGGGTGTATTCCCTGCTCCGGGCGAGCAGGGGGAAAGCAGGAAAATCCCGGGATCAGTAAGGATTACCGGTATTCTGGTTCCTGCGGATCAGCGACAACTGTTCGGCGATAAGGCCCAGGAGAAAGAGCAGTATACACATGATGAGTCCCAGCAGGCTCCCGATACTGAGCCCCCTTCCTTCGAGGAGGAGCGGAACCCCCCACAGCGTCGTAAAAATAAAGCAGAGGACCGAAAGGGGCAGGAAGATCTTCATGGGGTTGAAGAGGATCACGATATGCAGGATCTCCATCACCGTCTGGAAAGCGGTCTGGATCCCGATGGTGCTCTCGCCCTGGGTACGATCGCGGATCCGGATCGGCTCCTCCAGCACCAGGTGACGGTTATTGATGAAAACCAGGGTGATGACGTCGCTGAACGACATGGTATCGGTGGTCAGGTCAAGGTATTTCTTTGCCAGGTCGGTGCGGTAGATCTTCATCCCCGAATTGATATCATGCACAGGCACCGTCATCATGATCCGGGCGATCAGGCGGATGATGGATTTTCCCATCGCACGGGCGATGGACGACGATTTCAGCCCTTTCCGCGAACCCACCACCATATCGGCATCCCGGGCCAGGAGGCAATCCCGCAGTTTATCAATATCTTCGAGAAAGTGCTGCCCGTCAGCGTCGTAAGTGATCAGATGCTCGGTTTCACAGGCCCGGATCCCCGATTTTATTGCGGCGCCGTATCCCTTGTTCAGCTTGTGATGGATCACTTTCATCACCGGTTCCCCATCATATTTCTTCAGGTATTCGCGGGTAGCGTCGTCCGACCCGTCGTTGACCAGGATGATCTGCCAGTTTCTTTCCCGGCAGTAGCTGATCAGTGGAGGAAGGACCCGTTCAAGGTTCTCCATCTCAT
Source organism: Bacteroidales bacterium (assembly GCA_035403625.1). Classification (GTDB taxonomy): domain Bacteria; phylum Bacteroidota; class Bacteroidia; order Bacteroidales; family FEN-979; genus CAIVAT01. Next base: position 20,134 of record DAONFN010000004.1, on the reverse strand, counting down.
TGAAGGCCGGTACGATAACGGTCAGCCGGGGTTCGGGTTCCATGGGAGGCTCGGGGGTCAGAAATTATAATAACGCACCAGGGTGATATAAATCGAATAGACCAGGGTGAACACGGTGAAACAAGTGAGGGCAAGGTAGAAAAATTTGTTGAATAACTGTTCGTTTTCCTGAACTTCCTGGAGGATAGTGGGTTTTCCTTTGGGTTTTGCCTGGCGGTATTCCTTTCGCCGCAGGCTGAAAACCAGGTTCAATCGCGTACTTATCAGCTGGTTGTAGAAAAGCATAAAGACCAGCGGGGCCATCGGGATAAAATACCTGCCCTGAACCCCGAACACTTCGTTTCGGCCCGGGCGTGTGGCGTACAGGTACATGGCGGTTTCCACGACCAGGAAGGTGGCAAACAGCATCGCGGCCAGCAGCAGACGGTGCGGAATGTTCAACCGCACTTTCCCCTCATAGAGAAAGAGACCGGCGGTAAAAAGGAACAGGAAATAGATCCAGGTAAGCAACTCCGGAAGTTCCACATCCACCCAACCGAGGTATCCGACAAAACTGTTGAAGAAATAATGACGATGAAGTACGAATGCACTGTGGAAGATCATCCGTATATACCCGGGAACATCCTTCGTGATGTTGTGCATTTGTTCGCCGGGGCGGATGAGGGGAAGATCATCAGGGGAGGATTCACTGCTCGCCGAAACCTCCTGTGGCGCAGTTGATCCGGAAGCTTGAAAGGATTGACTCACACGGGACCAGGTGATAAAAATCACCCCGGCCAGGAACACCACCCCGATGCCGATCATCAGGTATTTATACAGAGCCCCGAACTTGCGCGGCGGGATAAAGAAAAACAGCAGGCCCAAAAGGAAATAGGGAGGTTTGCACAGCAGCAGAAGCAGGACCAGTCCGCCCATTACAGCCAATTCTTTCCAGCCCAGTTTCTGAATGGCGCCGAAGGCGTAATAAAGAAAGACGGCAAGGGTGAGGAATGAAAGGCTGATGGTGAGGCTGTCGTACGACAGGGACCCGAGAAGGAAGACCGTTTTCGGCATCAGTGCCAGCAATACAAGGATCCATTTGAATTCGGGGATGATCCGGATGGCGAAAAAGAGGATCATGACCGAGATCAGCAGGTTAAAAAGCCGGCCCAGGTACATCATGACCAGCGGGGAGGTATGCAGGATCTTGCCGAAAAAGATACCGGTTGCCTGCGGCAGGTAGGGAAGGGTGTACTCGGGCGGCGACACGGCGACCTTCCTGGCGGCCTGGAGAGGATCGCCCAGGTGGCTGAGGATGACATCGGAGGCTGTTTTCTTCCCGGCAAAGAAATGCAGGTGAACGAAGGCCGAATCGAGTTCGACCAGTGAAGCCGGAGCCGAATAGGGCTGCCGCGAGAAGTTGAATTCGGCGATCTTGTAAGATTTGAGGAAGTGATTGCCTTCATCGGGCACCTGCAGCGGCGGGGTGATGAAGGCGAAGACCAGGGCGGCGGGAAGGGCTATGATGAGAAAGACCCATTCGGCCCGGATACGGCTGCGGGCCAGCCATGCCCGGATCTGGGCAAACCAGATGATGAGGCAGGAAAACACGACCACGACCAGGTATAACAGCCCTTTCAACAGCCAGAATTGGCTGCTGCCGGTTTCGAAGGTGCGGATCATCATGCTGCCGTGAAAATGTCGAAGCGGACTTTTCACCGCTCCGATCCAGTCTTCGCCGGTGACAGAGGAGATGAAACAGTCACCGATCGAATCGTTCATGTTTAGCAAGGGGTGGATACTGTTGCCTTCGGTTCCGTCGTGCGAAGTAAGGCAAAGCCGAACCAGTTTTCCCCGGCCGATAAAGACCGGTTTCGCGAAACGCAGGGGGGTCAGATCCCCCTCGGGAACAATCGTGGAAGAAAAATTCACCCGTGTGATCACCTGGTATCCGGCATCGAGCAGGAAAAGTGTGTTCTCGCTGGTATTGTATTTTCCACGATGGGTAAAGAATACGTCCACCCCTGTCAGGTAATCCTTCTCGGCTTTGAATTCCTGCACGATGACCACTCCCGGGACCAGCCCCGTAAAGATCCCGGCATCGCGGACCTGGGTCGACTTGGCGGGCGCCGTGATGACCGGGTTGATATGTACCAGGGTGATGAGGGCAACAGTACCTGCCAAAAATAACAGGCCAAGCAGGGCTCTTATGGATTGACGCATTGTATTGATCTGAATTTCAATATGATAAAAATATATTCCAAACGCGAGGCAGACCCGGTTCCGGAACAATATGTGCAAATTTGTGAAAATTATTTAAGCGCCGGGAAAAAAAAGCCGGGAAACCGTATCACCTTTTGGCACCAAGTCCGATTAAGCATCAAAAATGACTACTTTTGTTCACGGAGTGTTTAATTAAAATTTTATCGACATGGCAAACGGAGTAAACAGGGTTACCCTGGTCGGCAACCTGGGAAGGGATCCGGAAGTTCAGAATTTTGAGAACGGGGTGAAGAAGGCTACTTTTACGCTGGCCACCACGGAAGCGTACAAAGGCAGGGATGGCGAGAGGACCAGCCACACCGAATGGCACAACATCGTGCTGTGGCGCGGACTGGCTGATGTGGCCGAGCGGTTCCTGAAAAAAGGAAGCACGATCTACCTGGAAGGACGCATCCGGAAAAGGGAATACGAGGACAAAGAGGGCCAGAAAAAGTTCATCTATGAGATCCTCGGCGATAACATGACCATGCTGGGAAGCGGTCAGCGCCGTGAAGACAACGGCATGCCACCCGAACACGTGGGCAAGGATGAGATGCCTGTTCCACCCGCACCGGAAGACGATCTTCCTTTTTAAACAGTGAAAATGGTGAAATGGTGAAATGGTGTAAATCGATAACACCATTTCACCATCTTACAATCTCTTCATGAGACTGACTTTCTTACTTCTTCTTACTCCCTTTCTTTTTTCCTGCACGGGAAACTACACTCCGAAACCCCGGGGGTATTTCCGCATCGACCTGCCGGAAAAATCCTACCGGGTCTTCGATTCCGTGTATCCTTATTCGTTTGAATGCCCGGTGTATGCCGGGATATCGGAGGACAGTACCCCCATGGCTGAACCGGCATGGATCAACATCCGCTACCGGCCGTTCAACGCCACACTCCATATAAGCTATAAACCCGTGCATGGCAACCTGGCCGAATACCTGGAAGACGCCCACACCCTGGTCAATAAGCATATCCCCAAAGCCAGCGCCATCAGCCAGCGGGCTTACGTCGATGGGGAGAACCACGTTTACGGACTGGTGTATCAGATCCGCGGGGCCGACGCCGCCTCTCCCTGCCAATTCTATCTGACCGACAGTGTGGCCAATTTTATTCGCGGAGCCCTCTACTTCAACAACATCCCCAATAACGACTCGCTCGCGCCGGTGATTGACTTCCTCCGGTCCGACGTGGAACACATGATCAGCACCTTCCGGTGGAAACAAAAATCCCCCCGAACCCATCATCCATGAAACACATCTTTCTCTTTTTTTTCCTCCTGGCCCCCTTCACGATTTTTGCACAATCGACCCTCTGGCCGGAGGTTCGGATCCATGCTACTCCGGAACAATGCAAACGACTGGCAGCCGCCGGGCTCGCAGTGGAAGATGGTTCGCATAACCAGGACGGTACCTGGACCACCGTGCTCTCACAGAGGGAGCTCGAAATTCTGACGAAGGAGGGGATCCGCGCGGAGGTGCTCCACCCCGATTACCCCCGGTTTATTTCCGACCGGAACCGGGAAGAATCCGGATGGATCGAACGGTTCAACCACCGTGGCACCGAAAAAAGCACCCTGGCTGGAAATTACCCCGTTCCCGCCCACTTCCGCATGGGCTCGATGGGAGGGTACCTCACCCTCGATGAGGTGGCAAGCCAGCTGGACAGCATGCGGCTGCTCTACCCGGGCCTCATCTCGGTCAAAGCCTCTGCAGGGAATGCCAGCACCATCGAGGGTCGCCCCATCTGGTATGTCATGATTTCCAATTCCCCCAACCAGGTGACTGAAAAGCCCGCGATCCTGTATAATGCCCTCATCCATGCGCGCGAGCCGATGGGGATGCAACAACTCATCTTTTTCATGTGGTCCCTGCTCGAAAATTACGAGAGCAGTGCGGAGGTGAAATACCTGGTCGATAACCTGCAGTTGTTCTTCATCCCGGTGATGAACCCCGACGGATACCAGTACAACTGCGCCAGTTACCCATTTGGCGGGGGGCAATGGCGCAAAAACCGCCGCGACAACGGCGGGGGTGAATTCGGCGTGGATCTTAACAGGAACTTCGGGTATAAGTGGGGATATGACAACACCGGGTCATCGCCCGATCCTTCGCAGGAGACCTACCGCGGTACCGGTCCTTTTTCCGAGCCGGAAACCCAGGGGATCCGCGATTTCTGCATCTCGAATCACTTCTCCGTTATCCAGAACTATCACACCTACAGCGATTACAACCTGTGGCCCTGGTGCTACATCACCGCAGATACACCCGACAGCACCCTGCAGACCACCTTCTCCCGTTTCATCACCAGGCAAAACGGTTACCTGGCCGGTCATCCCGGTGAGATCCTCTATAATACCAACGGGGATGCGCTCGACTGGCAATACGGCGAGCAGTCGGCCAAACCGAAATCTTTCAGTTTCACCTCCGAGATCGGGAAACAGTCCGACGGGTTCTGGCCCTCAGCAAGCAGGATCCTTCCGCTGGCCCAGGAGAACATGTATTCCAACCTGATCCTGGCGCACCTTGCCCTCCGCTACGCCGAGGTCAGCGATGCCTCGCCCGTGATCCTTTCGAGCCGCCAGGGGAGGTTTGCCTATTCGTTCATGCGCTATGGCCTGGATGGCCCTGCGCCTTATACCGTTACCCTGCGCCCTGCCGACACCTCCCAATTTCTCTCCTGGGGCGGGCCCAAAACCTACTCCGACCCGGCGCAACTGGTACCCGTGGTCGATTCGGTGGATTATACGCTGGTACCCACCGTCACATCGGGCGACGAAATCCGGCTGGTATATGAGATCGACAACGGACTGTATATCTACCGCGACACGATCGTAAAATTTTACGGACCGCCCCTGGTGGTGTTCAGCGACAGTTGCAACTCCCTGGCAAACTGGACCTCCGCCAAATGGAACATCACCGCCTCGAAATACCATTCGCCACCCTCCTGCATCACCGATTCGCCCTCGGGCAACTATCCCAATAATTCCACCAGCACGGTCAACTCCACGGCAGTCGACCTGAAAGGTTCGCCGGTGGCGGTGATCAATTTCTGGACCCGGTGGCGCACCGAGCAGGGATACGACTATGCCCAGTTCCGTCTCCAAGGAAACCAGGGGCCCTGGATCCCCCAGCCGGGGAAATTTACCAAGACCAGCTATTACCAGGAGGTGACCGAACAACCGGTGTACGACGGGAAGCAAAACGACTGGGTGAAGGAGCAGATCGTCACCACCGCGTTCGCCAACCAGAGCCTCCATATGCAGTTCCTTCTGCAAAGCGACCTGGCCACCACTTTCGACGGTTTCTACTTCGACGACATCACCGTTACGGTGGTTGACATGACCCAGGTTGATGCCGGCCGGATACCCGGCAGGGGACCGGTCCTAGCGGGGCCTTATCCCAACCCGGCCGACGAAACCGTCACCCTTCGCGTTAACCCGTCCCCCGGCACCGATTTGACGGGTGCGGTACTGGTCGTGACCGACCTTCACGGAAGGGAAACGGCCCGTCATCCCCTCGGGCCGCACCTGACACAGGTCTCTTTCCCGGTAAAAGAAATGCCGCAGGGAATCTACTTTTGCCGTATTTTGGGTACCTTTGGTCCTTCGGAAGTAAAGAAACTGATCGTCATCCACTAACACGGCCCTGCCATGATCGAGACCATCAAATTCGGCACCCTGCGTTGGTCTCATATCGTGCGGCCGACCGAAGACGACCTCAAGGCGCTCGAGGAACGTTACCATTTCCACCCGCTCGACCTGGAGGACTGCCGCACCGAAATCAACCTGCGCCCCAAGATCGACATCTACGACGACTACTATTTTGTCATCCTTCATTTTCCCGATTTTGGCGTCACGGAGCAGTTCGTGGAAGTCAGGGAAATAAAGTTCTTCTGGGGGCTCGATTACCTGATCAGCATTTCCAAGTCGCAATGGATGCTGAAAGAGCTTTTCAACCGGGAGAAAGTGAAGCAGCCCGGCACCGGTCGCATGCAGGTGGGTAGCAGCGATGCACTCTTTTATGAGATCCTGGAATACCTGATGAAAGTTACGCAGCGGATGGTCGAAAGGGTCGATAAAGACGTGGAGGATTGCGGGCGTTCGCTCTTCCTGCGCAAAGCCGAATCGACCATTGAAAAGATCTCGATGACACGCAAGAATGTCATCCAGCTCAATACCATGTTCAAGCCGCAAATGGTGCTTTTCAATAAGTTACAGACAGGAGCCATCAAGGGTTTTGCCGGCAATATGGAGGACTACTGGGGAAATATTATGGACTACTACCAGAAGATGTGGGATATGGTAGAAGACGATGGCGAACTCATCAAAGGGTATTCCATGACCTTTGATTCGTTGCAGATGAACAAGACCAATGAAGTGATGAAGATCCTTACACTGGTCTCGTCGGTTCTGCTTCCTCTCACCTTTATCGCCAGTCTTTACGGGATGAACCTCAAGCTGCCTCTCGGCGATCATCCCTTCTCGTTCATGATCGTATCGGGGGTGATGATCGCCATCGCCCTGGTGATGCTGGTTTATTTCAAGCTCAGGAAATGGATGTGACCCGACGGGTCATTTCTCCAGGCGGTTCATGACGTCAATCTGGCGCTGGATCCCCTCTTCGTGCACCGCCTGCAGCAGTTTCATGATAAATTCGCGGCTCAGGCCCATCTTCACGGCTGCCTCCACCCGTTCATGGATGATCTGGTTCCAGCGTTTCAGCTGAAGTATCGTGATGCGGTTGTCTTTCTTATATTCCCCGATCTCTTCCACGACGTTCATTCGCCTCGCCAGGATGTCGATCAGTTCCTCGTCGAGTTTGTCGATCTCCGAGCGAAGTTCTTCCAGTTTGCCGGTAAATTCCGGTTCCGGAGTATCCTTTCGCAGGATCAGTCCGGAGAGGAAGGTGCCCAGCTGAGCCGGTGTAACCTGCTGGTTCTTGTCGGTCAGCGCCTTGGAGGGATACGGGTGCACCTCAATCATCAGGCCGTGCATTTCGAGGTCGAGGGCCTTTTGCATGACGCCGGGGATCAGTTCGCGGTTCCCGCAGATGTGGCTGGGGTCGGCAAGCACCGGGAGGTTGGGGTGCATGCGCATCAGCTCGATGGGGATCTCCCACATCGGTGCATTGCGGTATGGCGACCGGTTAAAGAAGGAGAACCCGCGGTGGACGGCAATCAGCTTTTTCAGCCCCATGGCGTTGAGCCGTTCGATAGCCCCCATCCAGGTCTTCAGATCGGGGTTGAGGGGGTTTTTGATCATCACCGGAATATCCCGGCCGGCAATCGTCTCCCCGATCTCCTGGATCGAAAACGGATTCACCACGGTACGCGCCCCAATCCACAGCATGTCGATCCCGTGATCGAGCGCCTCTTCCACATGGCGGGGATTGGCCACCTCCACGGTCAGTCGCACACCCGTTCGTTCACGGGCTTTTACCAGCCATTTCAACCCCGGAGTGCCTACCCCTTCGAAGGCCCCCGGACGGGTACGGGGCTTCCAGATCCCCGCCCGGAAAAACCGGACTCCCGGAAGACCTGCGATGCCTTCGGCGGTTTCCATTACCTGCTCCTCACTTTCGGCGCTGCAGGGGCCGGCGATGATCAGCGGCAACCGGAGTTCCGGCAACCAGGTTTCCAGCGGCATTATGTCGAGGGATGCAGTCATTCCCGGCAAAGGTAGGAAATATCGTCGTAGCGTCTTTGCGCCCGTAATAGCATGATGGGATCATACTGTGCGAAAAAAAAAATAAATACTCGCAATCATTTTTTATATTTGACTATCGAAATTTTCACCAATTCAATACTTGCCTTTTTATAGTCAAACACTTAAAAATGAATACGATGAAAAAACATTTCCTCTTGAAAGCATTCCTCGTACTGTCGCTGGCGCTCGCGGTTTCCGCAGGCAGTTACGGGCAACTGTTGAACGAAAATTTCGACTATGTGACTGGAACTCAGCTGCTTACCAACGGCTGGTTACTGACCAACAGCACCACCAACCCCCTGATGGTAACGGCAGGATCGCTGTCGTATGCCGGGTATCCCTCCTCGGGGATTGGAAACGGAGTCAACATGGTCTCCTCCGGGCAGGACGCCAACCGCACGTTTACCCCGCAAACTACCGGGCCTGTGTATGTCGGTTTCCTCGTGAACGTTAGCGCTTCCCAGGCCACAGGCGATTATTTCCTGCACTTCCTGCAGGGAGGATCGACCACCATTCTCAAGGGCCGGGTTTGGATCAAGAAAGATCCTTCCTCCAGCGCCTTTGCTTTCGGACTCTCCAAGCAGTTGACGACGGTTGCGGGAGTCGTTTACACTCCTTACAGTTACGCCCTCAACACCACCTATCTCCTGGTGATGAAATACCAGCTCAATTCAGGGACGGCGGATGATGTGGTATCGCTGTACATCAACCCGCCTACGGCTGCTGCCGAGCCTGCCGCTCCCGCTTTGATCTGCTCCGACATCGCTACACCCACCGACCCTGTCAACCTGGGAGCCATCGGTCTCCGGCAGGGTACTGCCTCTGCCGCCCCCACCCTTCGGATTGACGGGATCCGGGTTGGAACGACCTGGGCGGAAATCGTAGGAGCCGTACCCGTACCCACCCTTTCCGAATGGGGACTGATCCTGCTCGGACTGGCGCTGGTTGGTATGGGAACCGTGCATATCCTCCGCCGGAAAGCATAACTCTGCTGGATTCGCGGGCAGAGTCGCTTGGAGGTTGCCTCGCAAGCGATGTTTAAAATAACCGCGGAGACACAGAGACGCAGAGAAAAATGAATGAAACTACATCTCTTTGCGCCTTAGCGTCTCTGCGGTTATTTATGTTTTATCTGAACAGCAGGCGCCACAGGTTCGAAACAACCTTGATCGCCGACACCACCATGCCGATGATGAAGAGAATGGGGAGGATCTTATCGACCCAGAAAAGGTCATGGAAATGGGAGAAATCGAAGGGATAGATGTATAGCAGCACCATCGTGGTTACGAAGGAGGCCGACTCCATGATGATACGCGCCAGGCGGCGCACCACCCACACTCCGGCCAGCAGCATCAGCAGGTTGCATCCGAGCTGCACGAAGATGTTGACATTCAGCACCCACAGAACCACCATGTAGTTGTCGCGGATGAAACCCGGCTTCCAGTCGGGCACTTTATTCACGATCCAGAGAAAAATCAGGTTTAGGATAATGGCGGCAATGTAGTCGCCGGTGCGGGATTTGCGTTTTATTTCTGACCGGCAACCGGGTTCGCCATGTTCGGCCCACCGTTTCCAGCGGGGCATACAGTCGTTGCGGGAGGTGTTCATTTTGGATGGGTTGGAGCAGATTGGACGCCTGGGCACCGGATTGGTTACGGAATTTCTTCACAGTCACAAAGGTCTGCCTCACGCTTTATCGTGAATTTCTCCATCCCTTTCCGTACTTTTGCACATCAAAATTCACGTTATGGAACATACCAGGAGAAACAAGATCGCCGACCTGCTGCGATCGAAGGAGTTCGGGAAAGAAGTGCTCGTCAAGGGCTGGGTTCGCACCAAGCGGGGAAACAAGAATGTCAATTTTATCGCAGTCAACGACGGTTCGGTCGTTCATCATATCCAGGTAGTGGCCGATGTCGCCAATTTCCCGGAAGAGGTACTGAAGCTCATCAACACCGGCAGCTGCATCGCCGTGAAAGGCACCCTCGTCGAGTCGATGGGGCAGGGCCAGCATGTCGAGATCCAGGCCCGGGAGATTGAAGTTTACGGCACGGCTGACGCGGAGACGTATCCCCTGCAGAAGAAGGGGCATACCCTCGAATTCCTCCGGGAGATCGCCCATCTTCGGCCCCGCACCAATACGTTCGGCGCTGTGCTCAGGATCCGCCACGCCATGGCCTTTGCCATTCACAAGTATTTCAACGACCATGGGTTCTATTACCTGCACGCCCCGATCATCACCGGCTCCGACGCCGAAGGGGCGGGGGCGATGTTCCGGGTATCGACCCTCGACGACCAGAACCCGCCGCGCCTGCCCGACGGTCATATCGACTACAGCCAGGACTTCTTCGGCAAGGAGACCAAGCTGACCGTAAGCGGCCAGCTCGAAGCCGAACTCGGCGCCCTGGCCCTGTCGCTGGTTTACACGTTCGGGCCTACCTTCCGGGCCGAGAATTCCAACACCCCGCGACACCTGGCCGAGTTCTGGATGATCGAACCTGAGATGGCGTTCTACGATATCCACGACGATATGGACCTCGCCGAGGACTTTCTCAAATACCTCATGCAGTACGCCCTCGACCATTGCTACGATGACCTCGAGTTTCTCAACAAGATGTACGACAATGAGCTGATTGACAGGCTCAAGCAGGTGGTTGCCAATACCTTCGTGCGGCTGACCTACACCGAGGCGATCGATATCCTGGTGGCATCGGGGCAAACCTGGGAGTATCCCGTGTCGTGGGGCACCGACCTGCAGGCCGAGCATGAACGATACCTCGTTGAAAAGCATTTCGGAAAACCGGTGATCCTGACGGGTTATCCTAAAGAGATCAAGGCCTTTTACATGAAGATGAATCCCGACGGGAAGACGGTCCGCGCCATGGATGTGCTTTTTCCGCGGATCGGCGAGATCATCGGCGGCAGCCAGCGTGAAGAAGACCTGGAGGCACTGATGAACCGTATCCACGAAATGAATATTCCTGAGAAGGACGTCTGGTGGTACCTCGAAACCCGGAAGTTCGGTACCGCTCCCCATGCCGGGTTCGGTCTCGGCTTCGAAAGGCTTATCCTTTTCGTTACCGGCATGTCGAACATCCGCGACGTGATCCCCTTCCCGCGAACCCCGAAGAATGCTGAATTCTGAGTCAGAGAATGGATGGTCAACTGGTAATGTGGTCGAGTAGCCGATCACTGAACCACTTGACCACTTGACCATTTTTTTTTACAAAAACCAGCCCGGAATTCCGAAAAAGGCGTAATTTAGCGTTAAGAAATTATTATGGAAAAGTGTTGGGCGCTTAAGGCGCCGGGGGATTCTGTTAAGGTTCAACGCCTGGCGGAAGAGTTGAATATTGACCCTGCGTTGGCTAACCTGTTGGTTCAGCGTGGGGTGGAGACGTTTGAGGAGGCCCGGACCTTTTTTCGCCCCTCGCTTGACAACCTTCACGATCCCTTCCTGATGAAGGATATGGACAAAGCGATCGATCGCATCGCGCTTGCCATTTCACGAAATGAACGGATCCTGGTATACGGCGACTACGACGTCGACGGCACCTCGGCCGTAGCCCTCGTCTATACCTTTCTCGAGTCCATCCATCTTAACATCGATTTCTACATCCCCGACCGGTACGATGAGGGTTATGGGGTGTCGGCCAAAGGAGTCGATTTTGCCTCCACCAGCCAGGTTGGCCTGATCATCGCACTCGACTGCGGGATCAAAGCCGTGGAAAAGGTCCAGTATGCCGCCTCCAAAGGGATCGACTTCATCATCTGCGACCACCACCGGCCCGGGGCGGAGATCCCGGCAGCAGTAGCCGTACTTGACCCGAAACAGCCGGGTTGTGATTATCCCTACAAGGAATTATCGGGGTGCGGTATCGGATTCAAACTCATCCAGGCCTACTCGCAGAAGAAAGGGATCCCCTTCGTAACCCTCAACCAGTACCTCGACCTGGTCGCCCTCAGCATTGCCAGCGATATCGTCGACATTACCGGTGAAAACCGCGTACTGGCCTACTATGGACTACGGCTGATCAACACCAAGCCGCGGCCCGGTCTGGAAGCCCTGCTTCGTTATTCGGCCATGACGAAAACCGACGATGCCCCAGGCGGGAACGTCTTTTTCCGTGAACTGACCATCACCGACCTGGTTTTTATGATCGGCCCGCGCATCAACGCCGCCGGCCGGATCGAGAGCGGAAAGAACTCCGTGAAGCTTTTGATCACCAAAAACATGGAGGAGGCGATGCGCGTGGCAGGCCAGATCAATGCCCACAACATCGAACGGAAAACCCTCGACTCGCTGGCCACCCAGCAGGCCATCAGCATGATCAATGAGGATGAGCAACTGAAAAACGCGCGCTCCACGGTAATCTACCATCCCGACTGGCACAAAGGGGTGATCGGCATCGTGGCTTCCCGGCTCACCGAGATATTCTACCGGCCCACTATCGTACTGACTTTGTCCAACGGGCTGGTGACCGGTTCGGCGCGCAGTGTCCGCGATTTCGACATATATGAAGCCGTGGATGCCTGCAGCGGACTGCTCGAACATTTCGGCGGCCACAAATTCGCAGCCGGCCTGTCCTTACGCCCCGAAAATCTCGAAGCCTTCCGCGATAAATTTGAAGCGTTCGTTACCGCCAAACTCGAGGGTATCGAACTCAAACCGGTACTCGAAGTCGATTCCGCCCTGCCGCTGAGCTGCATCAATTCACGCTTTTATAATGTTCTGCGGCAGTTCGCCCCCTTCGGCCCGGGGAACATGGCCCCCCTCTTCCTTACCAAAGGCGTAATGGATGCCGGGGGACTGAAGATCGTCGGCAAGAACCACCTCAAGCTCTCGGTCGTACATCCCGATGTCGCCGGGGGCCCTTTCCCCGCCATCGCCTTCCAGCAGGGCGACCACTATCCCATGATCGACCGGCAGATACCCTTCGACATCTGCTACCACGTCGAGGAGAACGAGTGGAATGGTACGGTCAATCTCCAACTGAACGTAAAGGACATCAAGTTCGGGCGGTAGTACGACGATTGCATTGACTTACCTGAGGGAACGGGTCAATCAGACTTTCCGGATATCGAAGATCACGCTGGATATATCCACCTGGCGTACCGGGATCTTTTATGCCCGGTAGTTGTACCACGGTGAGATGATGGCGGGAGGAAGTTGGTGGTTGGCGAATAAAACCTTCCTGGACCTTCCAGGTCTTCACTGTCAGCAATTCTCGCTCCCGAAACAGATCCCCATCTTCCGCGCCTTATCGATGAGAGGGGAGTCGGACGGGGCGAGGAAAAATGATTGATAAGGGATAAAATCGGTAAAAAACATTATAATTGATGAATATCAATTTTAATATGCATAAAATGAATAACATAGGGTGGATTTGCAAAATTCAATTATAATTATCTGGGATCCTGTATTACATTCACCCAGTGAAACCGCGTACATGGATAGCTGCAACTATATATTCCCGTACCTTATTTATAACCTGACAACCCGGGTCGTGTACTGATCACCGGATGTATCCGATCGCAAGTGATGGCCGCGGTTGAAGCAACATTTCGTATACGGAAATGCGAGCGATTTGTGTTCAAATTCTTGTTTGGCTGACAGTCAGTTTCGGATATGCACAGGATTGGTCAGCGCCGAAAGTAATTTCAACCGGAGGTTTTAACAATAACCCGGATTTCACAATTGACGGGGCTGGTATCATCCATTGTGTATGGTCCCACCAGTTGGGTGCGAATTATGTGAAGATCTATTATTCACGCTCAACCGATCGTGGTGACACATGGACCTCGCCACAAGACATTTCGCGGAATCCGATCCGATGGATGGAGAACCCGCACATCGTTGCAGACAACGCAAACCATTTGCATGTCACCTATGATTTCAACACCGGGGATTACACGGCTACTAAAATAGCCTATATTCATTTTGACGGGAGCACATGGAGCGCTCCCGTTTTCATTTCCGACAGTCTGCCCGGCCCGGCCATGCACAACCGGCTGGCCATCGATCATAATGACAAAGTGTATTGCTTTTGGTTTAGGGGGAATATCGTGTACCGGACCATGGAAAATGGTATGTGGGGAAATTATTACCAGCCTTATTCTTCGATTCAACATTTTATCATGGTCAATCGTGCGGAGGTGAATTCCGGTAATGACCTTTACTGTATTGGCTATCATCATTACCAGGGTCAAACCTCCTATGATGACAGGGCGGTTGCCTTTTCTTTGGAAGACGGGCAATGGAGTTCGTTGCAGGAACTCAGCGATACGCTGACCTGGGATAACTGCGATGTGGGACTGATCGGCGAAAGGTTGCCTGTTTACACCTGGGGCCAACTTCGCAAGGGGAGTGCCATTAATCATCATGTGAATTTTTATTGCGAAACGACACCCTCCGGGATGACGCCACCTACCTTGTTGTCGGAGGATGCCTATGAAGTTGCGTTGACAACGGATATCAACGGACACATGCATATCGTTGACACGGAAAAGATATCCGACAGCCTCTATCACCTGGTGCACTACTCTTCTGAACAGGTTCCCTGGAGCACCTCGATCATCGCGAATGGAAACATAGTTTACTCGGAAAACCAGCTGAAATCCGTCGATTCCTCACTGTATCTCGTTACCCTCAGAATGGAAATACTACATACAGAGACCCTCAGTGTCGTCTTCTTTCGGCGCAAAATCAGGCCAATCGGACACGAAGAAATCCGGCCCATCACCTGTTCGGTTTTTCCGAACCCCTTCTCCGGCTCCATCTCAGTCCGTATTAACGCCACTTCCAATGAACCCCTGCATATCTGCCTGACCGACAACCTGGGCCGTGTGGCCGGCACCCTGTTTCAGGGGCGACCCGCTCCCGGCACCTTTACCGTTACGACCGATTGCCGGAACTGGCACCTTCGGCCCGGCATATATATGGTACAGGTCAGATCGGCTTCCCTGCTTACCACCCAAAAGGTGGTTTACCTGCCGGGTAATTTCCTGAACACAGATTGATCTGATTTTCAACGTACATCCATGCCGCCATGGATTTTTTTAATCATCTACATTATAAATGTTATGAAATCATTAAAAATTATCATTTCGATCCTGATTATGATATGTAATTTATGGGTCGACGGACAAAACAAGTATGCAGTGCTGATAACAGGAAACCCAAACCCGACCGGAGATGGAGTGGTCCCGCCGGAACATCAGTGGAATAGCGGCGGGGAGAGCAATGAATTCTGGAACGACACATACTTGTTGTACGAAATTCTTCTGAAATTCAACTATCAGAAAGAAAATATTCATGTGATGTACGCAGGAGGGGATCCAAATTTACCTACCTACTATCCGTCCAGGTATACTAAACTGATCAATAGTTTAAACAATCAACTGGGAGCTGCTGAATTTAATGGTGTGGTCAATATTTTTCATGGGTTGCAGGAGATCATGAATGAACATGATTTTCTGTTCGTTTGGGTTTTCAGCCATGGCTGGCTTAATAATGTTGATGGTTTTTTCTACCTGAACGATGGGATCATGACGGCGACCCAGTTGGCCGGATTGATCAACCCAATCCCGGCCGCAAAAAAGGTCATCTGGATGCAGCCCTGTTCCGGGGGATCTTTCTGGGAGAAATTTGCCGGCCAGGAGAATGTTATATTCAGTTCCGGAGCTGGTGTGAGCTACATTGCAAATCGGGCGGATGACCATAACCAGTACGGGTATTACCTGCCCCAGGATTACGAGGAAAATGATGTGTGGGACTGGATTCCGTGTTTCCACGGTGAATTCAACTTTCACATGTATTCTTCAACAAATGGCGAATCTCCAAACAATGGAACATTATACGGAGGCGAGACCGGGATCCCTTATACGGAAGCAGATATAAACAACGACCAGGTTGTTTCAGTCAAAGAGGCCTACCTCTGGGAATCCGGATTGCAATCTCAAAACGAGAATCCACTGTACGGGGAGGGTACGGAGGGATTGGGGATGAAGACCTCGCTGAATTACCCCAACCTGGTTTCCTCATTGGACGATCTCCATCTCAATGAACCGAACACCGGCATTTACGGGATAACCTCCAGCCTGACCATTCCGGGCAACAACTCACTCGTTTTCGGCCGTGGGTCGAAGGTGTACCTGTTGAATGACGCGAAGATATTTATCCAGAACGGTGCCACATTGATGCTTCAGGATAATGTTGAGATCTATGGTAAAGGCCAAAACGGCATTTATATTGCTGACGGAACACTTCAACTGGACCAGCATGTGGTGTTTTCAAGCATGGACCCGAAGCAATCTTTCGACGGCCTCCACCTGGCGGCGAATGCCCCGCCCACGACCATTGATCATGCGGTTTTCAAGAGCGCCGTCATCTGGAATGAATGCCCGTCGCTGACGATCAGCAACACTGCCTTTGATCAACTCGAAAACCAGTGGTATTGTGCCGTCATGTCGGTGGGCGGCAATGTCACGATCTCACAATCTACCTTTAAAGGTGCCACGGTGAACCTTGTCAACCCCAATCCCAAAGCACACCCGGAGTGGCTAGCCTATGTGCACCATTGCAATTTTACCAATGAATCACTGGCGGTTGGCGGACGTCTCCTGGTGAACGGGTACAAGAACTACAAAATCGAATACAACACGTTTGATCATTTATTCTTAAGCGCCATTGATATCTGTTATACCGGGAGTGAAAATTCAAACTATCACAGCATTTCGCAAAACCACATTAAGAACTGCCGCGAAGGAATTCATCTGTGCAGCACCATTGCCCATCTTTCCTGCAATAACATTCATAACGACCAGTGGGGAGTTGTCCTGGGAAACTGCACCAATGCCAGCCTGTTTGGCAGTGACGGCATGGCCCAGAACATCAGCGACTGCGACTGGGAGGAAATCTATATCTACCCGGGTTCTTTCCCGGTGGCCTGTTATTATAACAAGATCGTGGATGAAGACAATGCCGGCGGGAACATCGATCCGCTGATCCGGTACATCAACAATCCTCCGGATCCCGTTGCATTCAACATTTCGTATAACTGCTGGGGCAATCAGTTCAACCCGGTTCAGGATCTTTACGGAACGAACGTTACCTACAACTGGACCCCCGCCTGGTGTCCCGGCAACCCGGGCCCGGTTGATCCACCTATCGACCTGTACACGCTTGCCATAAGCCAGTGTGATTCGGGAAATTACTTTTCAGCCGTTTCCACCTTCAAATCCATTGTTGATCTCTATCCTCATTCGGTTCAGGCCCAGGCATCCCTAAAGGAACTTTTTGCCGTAGAGGAGCTTGCGGGCAACGATTACCTTTCGTTGCAGCAATACTATCTGACCGGTGACTCCATTCTTGCCGACAGCAACCTGACCCGGATCGGCAGTTATCTGGCGATCCGTTGCAATGAGCAGGTTGAAAACTGGCCGGATGAAATCGCATGGCTGGAAAATAAAATTCTGAACCCGGGTTCGGATGCGGATAGCATCTACGCCATCCTGGACCTGGCGCATGTATATCTCCTGATGGAAAACAACCCCGTGAAATCAGGTTATACCGGTGCTCTGCCCCAATATAAAAGGGTATCTTGGAAACAGTACCTGCCTTACCACGATTCGCTCGTTGCTCTGTTACCCGGAAAACCGGCTGATAAAACCCTGGTAAGCCGGCTGCAGAGCCTGAAGGGAGGAGAATTGCTTCAGAACATCCCCAACCCGGTCGTTCACAGCACCGACATTTACTATAAGCTGAATGTGCCCGGAGATGTTGTGCTCTCCATTACCGACATGTTCAACCATACGCTGATCAGTATACCCCGGAAGAATGCTTCGGAGGGGATTAACAAAGCGACAGTGTCGCTTTCAGGCCTTGCACCGGGAATGTATTATTATTCTCTGGCTGTCAGCGGAAAGATTGTGGATACGAAGAAACTGATCCTGCTGTAAGTCAGCGTGCGGAAATCAGCAATTCTCGCTCCCGAAGCAAATACCCATCTTCCGCGCTTTATCGATGAGTGCGGAGTCGGGCGGGACGAGGCGAAGTTTGCCGCCGACTTCCGGCAGGGGTACCGAGGTAACAGTATCTCCTTTCAGTGAAACCATCTGGCCGAACTTTTTCCGGGCGATCAGCTCCACAGCATAGGCGCCGTAACGGGTGGCCAGCACACGGTCCATCGGCGACGGGCTTCCCCCGCGCTGGATGTAACCCAGGATGGTTTCGCGGGTTTCGAGGCCGGTGAGTTCCTTGATGCTGTTGGCGATATAGCCCCCGGCCGATTCTCCTTTCGGAGTGTTGATGCCTTCGGCCACCACCACGATGGAGTAAGGCTTTTTATTGACTGCCCTTCGTTTCAGGCAACGGGCCACATAATTCACGTCGAATCCGATCTCGGGCAGCAGGATCACGTCGCCCCCGCCGGCAATACCCGAATAGAGCGCCAGCCAGCCGGCGTGGTGTCCCATCACTTCGATCACCATGATGCGCTTGTGGCTGTTGGCGGTGGTGTGCAGCCGGTCGATGGCTTCAGTGGCGATCCAGAGGGCCGAGTCGAAGCCGAAGGTGACGTCGGTGCCCCACACGTCGTTGTCGATGGTTTTCGGGATGCCGATCACGTTGAGGCCTTCTTCCGACAGCATCGCGGCCGTGCGCTGTGTGCCGTTCCCGCCGATGCAAACCAGCGCGTCGAGCCCCAGCTCCTGGTAGTGCTTCTTGATGAGCTTGGGCTTGTCGATCGCGTTGAAGGAACTTCCTTTCTTGAACGGGTTCTCGCGGGAAGTTCCCAGGATGGTGCCGCCCACCGTAAGGATCCCCGACAGCACGCCTTCGTCGAGGGTCACGTACTCTTCATTGATGAGCCCGAGAAACCCGGAGGAGATACCGATCACCTCCATGCTGTGTTCGAGGATGGCAGTCTTGCCCACCCCCCGGATGGCCGCGTTGATGCCCGGGCAGTCGCCGCCGGCCGTTAAAATACCTATGCGCATAGCGTTGCTGTTATCGCAGGTCGAATGTGCCGGTGCCGATCTCCCGGTCGTCGGTGAAGACGGTGACCACGTATTTCCCTTTCATGGCCGGCTTGTCGGTCGCCTTTTTATCCCACGCCACGCATACCTTGGCCGCCTTCCCCGTGTAGTCGACATCCTCGCGGAGCGAAAAGGGGAGGGTTTGCCCGTTGAAGGTGAAAGTGTCGTACTTGCTTTTGGTCACCACCACGTTGTCGGGACGGGTGATCCGCACGTACACCATCTTTTTGGCGGGGGCCACCAGCGGGTTCTCGCCGATGGTGAAGCAGACCCGGATGCGGTCGGTGCGGTTGGCCTTGTCGGTCTCTACCTCCTTCGATCCTCCCGACTTCAGCTTGAAGGCGGTGGACGAAACGTTGTAGGCGGTAAGGTAGGCGGCCTGGTTCATCCGTTCCTTCAGATCTTCCTTATCCTTCATCAGCGTCTGGTTGCGGTTCTGCTCGGTCTTCACCACCTCGCGGATGCGTTCGTTCTCGGCGGTGAGCTCACGGTTGACGGTGTAGAGTGAATCCATCTGCCGCACATAGCCCTGGGCCACCTTCTGCAGCCGTTCGAACTTCTTGCGGATGATGTTGTACTCCCACTGCGTGTCGAGCAGTTTGCGGATTTCCATGGCATTGGCCTGGATCACGCTGTCCTTGGCCCGGAGCGAGTCGGAAAGGGCGCCGTAACTGGTCTTGATCTGGTTGTGCTCCGCCATCAGCGAGTCGAGATTGTGTTGCATCTCAAGTTTCTCGGCCTCCTTTTCCTTCACCAGCTTCATCAACTGCGATCGCTGGATGAACAGCCAGAAAAGCAGCACCAGCAGCAGGAGGCCTGCCACGGCCAGGTAAATCTTGTAATTTCGGTTGGAGGGGGTTTGTTCTTCCATGGCGGATTGTTTTTTCTAATGCGATGATTTTCCGATCTGTTTGACCGCTTCGCCGTGATCTTTCACGATCTCTTTCAGCCACCACTTCGGGTAGCCGGGCTGCGACGGCATGACCGACATGTTATAGGGCGTACGTTCGAATTTCCCGTCTTTTTCCTTTTTCACATTGCCGTCCATATACTTGACGAAAAGATACTGGAAGAGTTCCTGCCAGCTCTTCACGGTCGCCTGGCCGGTCTTCACGGAATAGTCGGTAAGGTATTTCACGGCTG
>DAONFN010000003.1:5736-25448 GCA_035403625.1 Bacteroidales bacterium | reverse complement strand
GCAACTGGAAGAGATACCCGACTGGAACTGCTGCGGCGCCACCTCGGCCCATGTCATGACCGAGAACCTGGCGTACGCCCTTCCCATGCGGAACCTGGTGCTGGCCGAACGGCTGGAGAACGATACCATCGGGATTGCCTGCGCCTCCTGCTACCAGCGGATGAAAGTGACCAAGGTGCACCTCGACGCGAACCCGGAACTGGCCCGGCGGATCAACTCCACCATCGTGGAGGAGGGAACCTACGAAGGAAAGACTGCCGTAAAATCGATGCTGCAGTTTGCCTATGAGGACATCGGGCTGGAGATGATCAAAAGCAAAGTCACCAAGCCCCTTACCGGGCTGAAAGTGGCCTGCTATTACGGCTGCCTGCTGACCCGTCCGAAAGATATCACCCAGTTCGATTCGCCGGAATATCCGATGTCGATGGACCGGATCTGCGAAGCCCTGGGCGCCACCGCCACCGAATTTGATTACAAGACCGAATGCTGCGGCGCCTCCTTCTCCATCTCCAACACCGAAGTGGTGGAAAATCTGAGCGGGAAAATCCTGGAAATGGCACAGGAAAGCGGGGCCCACGCCATCGTGGTGGCCTGCCCGCTGTGCCAGTCGAACCTCGACATGCGCCAGCCCGATATCGAAAAGCATTCGGGAAAGAAATACGGGCTCCCGGTGTTCTACATCACCCAACTCATGGCACTGGCATTCGGTTACCCGGCCGGTGAGCTCCGGTTCCCCAAGCACATTGTGCCGGTTGAGGGGGCTTTGTCGAACATCGGCAAGGTGGTTCCCGCCCCCGAGAAAGTCAAGAAACCCACTAAAGCTGTCGAAGCAGAAAGCGAGGATAACTAATGGCAAGAGTAGGAGTTTTCGTCTGTTTCTGCGGAGCCAACATCGCCGACTTTGTCGATGTCCCGCAGGTTGTCGAAGAGGTTAAACGAATCAAGGAGGTCAAGTACGCCATCGAATACAAGTACATGTGTTCCGATCCGGGTCAGGCCATGATCCGCGATGCCATCGTGCAGCACCGGCTGACGTCGGTGGTGGTGGCGGCCTGTTCCCCCCGCATGCACGAGAAAACCTTCCGCAAGGCGCTTTCCGATGCCGGGATGAACCCGTACCTCCTGGAGGTGGCCAACATCCGGGAGCACTCCTCCTGGGTGCATCAGAAAGACAAGAAAGCGGCCACGGAGAAGGCGATGGACCTCTGCCGGATGGCAGTGGCCAAATCGATCGCCAATGAGCAGTTGCACGAGATCTCGGTGCCGGTGACCAAGCGTGCGCTGGTGATCGGGGGCGGCATCGCGGGCATCCAGGCGGCGCTCGACATCGCCGACGCCCGTATCCCGGTGGTTCTGGTCGAAAAAAGCCCCTCCATCGGCGGGAAAATGGCCCAGCTCGATGAGACCTTCCCGACCCTCGACTGTTCGCAGTGCATCCTTACCCCGAAGATGGTGGATGTGGCTTCGCATCCCTACATCGAACTCATCCCTTATTCGGAGGTGATCGAACTGCAGGGGTTCGTCGGGAACTACGTTGCCCGCATCCGCAAAAAAGCATCCTATGTGAATTTCAAGACCTGCACCGGCTGCGGCGCCTGTTGGCAGAAATGTCCGGTGAAGGTCCCCAACGAATACAACTGCAAGCTCGACAAGCGGAAAGCGATCTATACCCCTTTCCCCCAGGCGGTTCCCAACAAGCCGGTGATCGACGCTGAACACTGCACCATGCTCACCAAGGGCAAGTGCGGCATCTGCTCCAAGGTGTGCGAAAAAGGATCGATCGACTACACCATGCAGGATGAGGTGATCGAACGCGAGATCGGCGCCGTGGTGGTCGCCACCGGATACGATCTCTGGGATCCGAAGCCTTACGAGGAATATGGCGTAGGCCGGTTCAAGGATATCATCACCTCGCTCGAGTTTGAACGCATGGTCTCGGCCAACGGCCCCACCAACGGGGTTCCCGTGCGGCCATCCGACGGCAAAGTGCCCAAGAACGTGGTCTTCATCAAATGCATCGGCTCGCGCGACGAGGCAAAGGGCATCGAGTACTGCTCGAAGATCTGCTGCATGTACACCACCAAGCACACCATCCTGCTGCATCATAAAGTCCATGATTCGCATGCCTATGTGTTTTACATGGATATCCGGGCAGCCGGGAAGGGATATGAGGAGTTTGTCAAGAAAGCCCAGGTCGATACTGCCGCCACATACCTGAGGGGGCGCGTATCGAAGATCTACAAGAAGGGTGACAAGCTGATGGTTCGCGGCGAAGATGCCCAATTGGGCCAGGTGGTGGAAGTGGAAGCCGATCTCGTGGTACTGGCAACGGCCGTCACGGCCCCGAAAGACAACCCCGAACTGGCCCGCCTGCTGGGGATCTCGTACGACAAGTACGGTTATCTCTCGGAAGCACACCCGAAGCTGCGACCTGTCGAAACGGCCAAGGCCGGTATATTCCTCGCAGGCTGCACACAGGCGCCCAAGGATATCCCCGAAACGGTATCCCAGGCATCGGCCTGTGCAGCCAAGGTATGTGGTCTTTTCGCGGGCGACACGATGAAGAAAGATCCCATGATCTCGACGGTCAACACCGAATATTGCTCCGGTTGCCAGAACTGTGTGAAAGTATGCCCTTACGGTGCCATTGTCACCGACGAAGTTCCGCAGGGGCATGGCTCGAAGGAGATGCGTACCGTTGCCAAGATCAACGAAGGTGTTTGCCAGGGTTGCGGATCGTGCGTGGCCATCTGCCGCAGCATGGCCATCAGCCTTGCCGGTTTTACTGATCCCCAAATCATTAACGAGATAGTTTCAATCTGATGGAAGCAGAAGCAAAAGACCAACTGGTCAGCATTGAAAAACCCGCGCTGGCAGCTCCTCCCGACTGGCAGCCGGTGATCATCGGCATCCTGTGCAACTGGTGTTCGTATGCCGGGTCGGACCTGACGGGCACTTCCCGGATCCAGTATCCGCCCAACATCCGGATCATCCGGGTGCCTTGTTCGTCGCGCGTCGATCCGTGGTTCCTGATCAAATCGCTGCAGGCTTCCGCCGATGGAGTGCTGGTATCGGGATGCCACCCGGGCGACTGTCACTATATCAGCGGGAATTACTACGCCCGCAGGCGGTTTCTGGTTATCAAAAGGCTGCTCAATTTTGTGGGGTACCACGAGAACCGGGTACAGTTTTCCTGGGTTTCCGCCGCCGAAGGTCCCAAATTCGCCCAGGTGGTGGCCAAGGTGACCGAGGATATCAAAAAACTCGGCCCGCTTCATTTGTATAAAAAAGAAAATTTCTGACGGAGATGGACTATACGAAACAGATCCAGGAAATCGCGGCAAACCTCTTTGCCGAGGGAAAGATCGACGTTTTCGTCGGGTACCGAACGACCGGCTGGGACAACAACCAGGTACCGGTGCTGATCGCCGACCCGGCCGATGTTCCGAAACTTGTATTCAACGACAAATCGGTGTTCAACCTGGTGAACTACCTGAAGCGCGAACACACCCGGAACAAGCGGGTGGGCATCGTGGTGAAGGGTTGTGACAGCCGTTCGCTGAACCTGTTGCTGACCGAAAGCCAGGTGAAGCGGGAGAAACTTTACGTGGTAGGTATCTGCTGCGAAGGAGTGACAGACGAGGAGGGGAACAAGATGCAGAACTGTACCGAATGCATCGTCCCCAACGCCGTCGTGAGTGATGTCCTGCTCGGGACCCCGACGGGGTCGGAGACCGTGACGGGGTCTTACCGGCTGAACTCCGATGTGGAGGTCCTTCACCAGAAACCGCTGGCAGAGCGTGCTGCATGGTTCAATGAAGTGTTCGAAGGCTGCATCCGCTGCAACGCCTGCCGGCACTCCTGCCCACTCTGCTATTGCGAGAAGTGCTGCATCGATCAGGAGACCGCCACCCTGTATCACGGGGCCAACACCCCTTCCTCGGCTTTCCATGCCCTGATGACCTGGTCGATGCACCTGGCGGGCCGGTGCGTCGATTGCCGCAACTGCGAAAAGGCCTGCCCGAGCCATCTGCCGCTTCACCTGCTGCACAAGCAGAACGAAGCCGTGATCTACGAAAACTTCCAGGAGCACCTGGCGGGCGTCATAGAGGGCGACCGCGGCGCATTCTACAAGTACAGCCTGAAAGATCCCGATGATTTTATCATGTAACCCGTACCGATCCTATGAGCTTTTCAACCTTTGTTACCGATAAAGCCGGATTGCAGCAATTCTATGCCTCCATTGTGGAAAAGCATGAGACCTATGCCCCGGTGGAGAAATTCGGAAATTTTGATTTCGTTCGCGTGACCAGCCTTTCGGAGTGCGATCCCGCATCGCCGATCGAGCGCACCCGCAGCATAAAACCCCTCTTCTTTCCCCGTTCGGCCAAGATCATGAAATATGTGGCTACCAGCGCGGGAACAGAGGTTTCGGAGACCGATGAAGACCCTTATGCCGGGATGCGGGTCATCCTGGGAGCGAAGCATTGCGATGCCCGCGGGTTGCAGGTGCTCGACAAGGTTTACAACTGGGATTATATCGACACCGATTACCAGAAGCGCCGGCGGAATACGGTCATCGTGTCGGCCCGGTGTGACAAAGCCGCCGCGCACTGCTTCTGCACCTCGCTCGATTATAATGTGGAGAACCTCGACGCGATGGATGTGCTGGTGGTGAATGGCCCGGATGGCAAGATCTACCTGAAGGCCAGGACCGAAAAGGGGGAAAACCTGCTGAAATCGGATGTTGCACGTCATGCGACAAGTGTCGCGGATGAGGCGTCGGCGCCGGCCCTGAAGCAGCAGTACGAGGCTTTCGCCTCCTCCTTCCGGCTGAAGATGAATTATACCGAGGTGAACGGGAAGCTTTCGAATATCTTTGATTCTCCCGAGTTTGAGAAAGTGTCGGACCATTGCGTAGGCTGCAACACTTGTGCGTTCGTGTGTCCCACCTGCCATTGCTTCAAGATCTCCGACGAGAAGCTGAAAGACACGGGGGTGAGGTACAAGAGCTATGATTCGTGCAACAACGGATATTTCACGTTGATGGCGGGAGGGCACAATCCCCGGCCGGCGAAATACCGCCGGTGGAGGCAGCGGGCGCTCCACAAGTTCGTGTACTACAAAGAACGCTTCGGCGACAATCTCTGCGTGGGATGCGGCAAGTGCACCGTTGCCTGCCCGGTGAACATCAGCATTTTCGAAGTGGCCAACCAGGTGGCTTCAACCGCAATGTAATTAAAATCGCTATTTCATCCTTTCACCATCTGATTTATGGAACAGTTGTTAGTGCCCATGATCTGCAAGATCGAGAAGATCATCCAGGAAACGCCCGATATCCGCACCTATCGCCTGAAATTCAGGGAGGAGGGGATGATGGAGAAATTCAACTGGATGCCCGGCCAGTTTGTTGAGTTTTCACTGCTGGGATCGGGTGAATGCACCTTCTGCATTGCCTCTTCCGTTACCCGGCAGGGGTATTTCGATTGTTCCATCAAACGGGCAGGGGCGGTGACCGCCGATATTCACACCAGCCTTGAGGAAGGAGATGAGGTGGGGATCCGCGGCCCGTATGGCAACTGGTTCCCGCTGGACGACCTGAAAGGGAAGAACCTGCTGTTCGTCGGCGGCGGGATCGGCCTGGCACCGCTGCGTTCGCTGATCCAGTACTGCATCGACAACCGGAGCGATTATAAGGATTTTACGATCCTTTACGGCGCCCGCACCTCAGCCGACCTGTGCTACAAGGACGAGATCAAGGAGTGGCAGGAGAACAAGAGCCTGAAGGTGGTGCTCACGATCGACAAGCCGGAGGACACATGGACATCCAACGTGGGCGTGGTGCCGAAAATCCTCGAGGAGGTGGTGAAGCCGGAGATCGCCAACACAAAGGTGATTACGTGCGGTCCGCCGATCATGATCAAGTACACGATCCTTTCGCTGAAAAAGCTGGGTTTTGCCGATCCCGACATCATCACCACGCTGGAGATGAAGATGCAATGCGGGCTGGGAAAGTGCGGGCGGTGCAACATAGGCTCCACGTATGTGTGCAAAGACGGCCCCGTCTTCACCAACGATCAACTCAAAGGGTTGCCGGACGAATTCTGATTGTAGGGTCAGGGGATTTATAGAATCAGGACTTCCTGCGGGAATTGAACACCCGCCTGAATAAGAAGTCGGTGATGGCGGCTGTTTCTTGTAATATGTACGCCATTTGTGCCGATCCAGCGATAAGGATGATCTCTTGCTTTCCTCTTATTTATCGAGGCGCCATTTTCTGCCAACCATCTTTTCAACCAGGTTAGCTTGGCAATGATACTCCTGACTTCACTGGTATTGGCAGGGTGTACCTCCATAAAAAACACTTCATTTCTGTAACAGAAAAGATAATCCCACCGGGGGGCTTGTGGATAAACGGTTTCAAGGCATTGATCCAGAAAAACGCTTCCTGAAATATCACGTGGAGCACGAATACGAACTTTTGCGGAATCGGATCCGAGGGCTTTCAACCCCGTTTGATAACAATCCCGGATTTCTCCGACCTCTTCAACATCGTCTTTAAATGCCATATTATTCCATGTTGAGTGTGGAGACAATTTCGGATACTCTTGAACTAAATGAGGTCAGGCCTCCCCAATCGGCTTCCTCCATCTCACTATTTGCCGGATCTAAACTGGAAATATCTTTTACAGACACTCCATCCGGCGTTCGGTTAAAGAAAAAAGTTTTAAAGGTGGAATCGTTGACCACCTGAGTGAAGATGGATTTTAAATTGGGTCCCTTAGGAAGTTCAAAAAGGTCAAATAATACCTCCGGATTGGCTTTCAACCGTTTTATATGTGAAATAACCCAGCACAGTTCAAGTATTACAGGAGAATGTGTTGAGATTACCACTTTGTACCCCCGATTCATCAATTCCAGGAAAGCCAGGAGTAACGCCTGAATGGCCATAGGGTGAAGTCCCATTTCAGGCTCCTCAATGACCACCCAGTTAATCCCTTTCCTTTTACTTATTTTACTGGATGGCATGAGCCAATAGAGTCCAAGAAGCAAGGGCATAAATTCACGTTGTCCCGCTGACCAGACCATGTAGGGCAAATTATTTCCATTAACGGAAAGCATGATCCTCTTTTTAGGTGAACTTTTATCCAACTCTACCCGGGCATCAAAGAAAATGGAATGGATAAGTTTATCCCGGACAGATTTTTTCATTTTTCCTTCTTGTGGAAATATATTTGAAGCTCTGCCGGAGCCTAACCCTGCATCCATCAGTAACCGTAAACTTTCACTGAAATGCTTGACAACATAAGGATCCAGACTATCATAATTCATGAAATTCCGGGGCCAGCCGTTTTGAATCGTAATTACTCTTTGAGCAGGAATAAAGAAAAGTTCTTCATTACGTTTACCTCTTTTTTGTTGCATAAGTTCTTTTACGGAAACCAATTTATCATCATTGGAAAGAACGGTCGCCGGGTTGATAATCCCTTGCATCCCTTCTCCGTAATAAAGGTTCAGGAAGTCGCCTGGGTTCTGCTTCCATTCATACCCATATTTCTTATTGGTTCGTTTGATATCCATAGCATCAAGCATAAGCTTCATGGTTTGGAGCAAGATACTTTTCCCGCTGGCCTGGGGCCCGACAAAAACATTAAAATCGCCAAACTCGATCTCTGCTTTTTTTATCTGGCCAAGGTTTTCGATTCTGATTTTTTTCATTTTGATGGTCTTTGCAATTTAGGTAAACATCAGTCCGTCAAGTTGTTACATCGGGTTTGATTCCCATTCCCAATAAACGATATTCAACATGACCGGAAAAAATACTGCAATGTTATTTCATTCAGGAAATAAACTTCGGTTTTTTTTTCCGGTGTAAACGAGTTTGTTTTCGGCGATGGGTTTATCGTGGTTGTTTCTTGATCAAGGCATTAAAGTCAGTTGTTGAGAAATGTTTGCAGCCCGGTTATTAGATGATTGAAACTGCGACTCCTATTTCCGAGAATGTTCATGTGTTTTGGGATTTCACGCGAAGCAAAGCCCTTTTGAAACTCTGGAATAAGTTTTCTTAATTCTTCGCTAGCGGTAAGATGATCAGGATCACGGAATTTTGCCCAATTCCTGTATTGAACGGGGTTAAACCGGGGATAGACCCGTTGAATGGCATCCATGTCGCCCAAATACCATGCTTCAAGCTCGCGACAGGCAATGCGGATAAGGCTTGGAATCGGACCGGCGCGGTCAAGTAACTGCTTTAGTTCCGCCTTTAAAAGAATACAATCCGATGAGTCCTGGTCATGGATGACAATAACTTTGACCGGGACGGTTGAATGTTTAAAAGCCCTAACTTTTTTGGGGATCTCTTTTTGCAGATGTTGTTTGCCTTCGTGTGGCCGAATGAAGCAGTTCTGATTCAGGATGATGCCTTGAGGCAGCAACGATGGAAGGATATTATCCAAAAAATGTTTCATGGAGGATTCCTCCACGAGTATTTCAACCCGGATACTTTTCATTTTGGATGGCTCCCGTTGAAATACTCCTGTTTCCATAGATAACCCAACAGATTTCCTTCTTTCGCAAGCGCGGAAATCATTTCATTATCCCGTGCCCGCAGAATTTCAGTAAAACCTTGATTTTTGACTAACCAGAAAGCTTCAGTCAACTCAGTGTGATTGAGTAAATCGGGGGAATGCGTTGAAATAAAGACTTGTCCCCCCCGGAAAGAATAATCTCTGAATTCCTCCATCAGCTCCTCCATAAGGGTGGGGTATAGCTGATTTTCAGGTTCTTCAATGCATAATAACGGATGTGGTTTAGGGTCGTATAATAAAACCAGATAGGCAAACATTTTAATGGTCCCGTCAGAAACAAATCGAGCAATAAAGGGATCTTTGAAGCTTCCATCTTGAAATTTGAGGATAATTCTGCCATCTTCTGTGGAAGTGGCTTTAACATCAGAAACCCCCGGGACCCGTTCCTTCATCTTTTGGAGAATCCGGTCGAAAATGGCCGGATGTTTTTCATAAATAAATTGAGTAACAAGCGGGAGATTATTGCCGGTAGGCGACAAATGTTCAGCATATCCAGCCTCCTGGCTTGGCCGGGCTTCGGTTATATGAAAATCGGAGACATGCCAATTCTCAATAAAGGTTCTGAACGCGTTGGCTGCCTTGAATCGTTGAAACTGTCCCAGACCTTTAATAGCAAGAATATCAGGAGAGCCAAGCGTTTGAAATTCACGGGCAAGTTCTTCGTCTTTTTTATCAAATAATTCTTCATTGGTGATAGCGAATCCTTCTCCCTTTGAAAAATCAAGAAAATGATAGGGAGACCCATAACTACCTCGTTTGTACCGTAAAATTTCACGTTCAACAATAGGAAATCCATCCTGCTCGGCGATGATTAAAATGTAGGTTACCAACCTTTCTTTCCCAGCAATGCCGATTTTAAACTTTAATTCGATCTCAATATTTCCGGTCTCACCCCGACTGATCATCTCTTTGAATCCACCACGCTGTTGAAGTGCTTGTCGGACATTGTTATTCAATGCGTCTCTGAGAAAGCCAAAAACATCGAACAACGTTGATTTTCCCGAACCGTTTGCTCCCACAAAAACAGCAACGGGCGGAAGGTCATTTAATTCGAGTGTTCGAAAGGTCTTATAATTTTTCAAACGGATACTCTCAATTTTCATAAGGAAGAAGATCAGATTTCGGCTTATAAAAGTATCATTTAAAAACGACATTTCATTGTGGAATCACCTGACACAGGAGGTATAGTCACCCATTTATTTCCCAAATGCCTTGAACAATTGCCCGACCAGGGTCAATGCATCGCTCACCACTTTTTCATTCTCCACCGGAATTTTCAGGTAAGTTTTTCCGGTTGCAGGATCGTTGTCGACCAGCGAGGTAACCAGTTTCCGGGTGGCTTCCGGAGAAGAGAATGTTTGCGCCAAACCGTTCAGAAATCCGAGTCCTTTGGCGATCAGTTCGGAGGGCTCCGGAACAACAGCAAGATGCCGACTGACCGGAACATTGCTTGGAACGCCGGAAATGGAATCCGTCCCCTCCGCATCAGCAGGAAGCACATCATCATCGCCCGGAATGATTGGTACGGGTTCAGGTTCCAATAAATTTGATCCCGGAGCGGATGATTTCACTGCATTTAATTGTTCCGTTTCCGCTTCGATATCCCCGGAAATGTTAACGGCGCACGGGGCTGTTGTTTCACCGGAAGTTGTAATACTCTCTACGGTTTTCATGAATTCACGGAACTTATCTTCTTCCATGAAAATTGAATCATCCCCATTATTCAGGATACCGTCGAAAAGGGAACTTTTAAAAGTCAGAACTGCAATCATCCGGTGTTCGATGGTGCCGGTGGAAACAAAATTGATTACCGATACTTTTTTCTTCTGTCCGTACCGGTGAACCCTCCCGATGCGTTGTTCAAGCACAGCCGGATTCCAGGGAATATCAAGATTGATGATCAGGGAGGCGGACTGCAGGTTGAGTCCGGTACTTCCGGCATCGGTGGATAAAAATACCCGACAGTCTGGATCGTTGTTGAAGTGATCGAACAATTCTTTTCGATGCCGGCTAGGAACACTACCGGTCAGGCATCGGTAACCGATTTTCCGCG
Organism: Bacteroidales bacterium; assembly: GCA_035403625.1. Lineage (GTDB taxonomy): Bacteria > Bacteroidota > Bacteroidia > Bacteroidales > FEN-979 > CAIVAT01. The sequence goes on along the minus strand of DAONFN010000003.1, from coordinate 14,807 downwards.
CCTCCAATTCGTGAGCCACCAAACGCGTCATCCGCTCCCACTGGCTGAATACCACGACTTTGTCTGTTTTCTCCTCCAGGTATTCGTCGAGAATGTCCATCAATTCCGATATCTTGGTATCATGCCTTGACTGTTGATCTACAATGTATGTGCTGTCGCACACCATACGCATGAGGTTCAGGTTGATCATCAATCGCTGACGGTCCTTTTCATGAAGAAACCCCTGGTGTTTCCATTTATTAACCAACCGGGCGACGAGATCTCCAAATTCCGTATGCATTTCCATTTGTTTCTCCGTCATTGAAACATGGAGGATTTTATCCATACGTTCGGGTAATTCCGACATGACCTCTTTTTTTGAACGGCGGATCATGATATCGGAAAGTTTTCCGGTGATTTCGTGCAGATGGCGATAACCCATTACGCGGCCGGTTTCGTTTTTAACCTGGTAGTAGTCCAGAAAGTGGTAATAGGGACCCAATTTAAAAGGATCAACGAACTGGACAATCGAGTACAGTTCCTCCAATTTGTTTTCGAGTGGTGTGCCGGTGAGCACAAGGGCGTAAGGGGATTTTATCTTTTTCACCCCCTGGGCGATTTTAGTTTTCCAATTCTTGATTCGTTGTGCTTCGTCAAGAACCACCAGATCGAATTCGACCTCGTTTATTTCATTAATATCGTGGCTCAGCGTATGATAAGAGACAATCTTGTAAAACGCTTCCGAATGATACTGGCTATGACGAACGTGCGGCAAGCCTTCGATGACCTGAGCCGTTTCACCCGTAAACCGTTCAATCTCCGATTGCCATTGGTACTTCAGGGAGGTGGGACAGATGATCAAAGCACCGGAGATTCCCTGTTCACTTTTCAGCAATTCAGCGGCACCAATGGCCTGGACGGTCTTTCCAAGGCCCATTTCATCGCAGATCATGCTTCGGCCGGCTTTTACAGCGAAGAGGATTCCTTTTTGCTGGTAGGGGAATAATTTTGAATGCAGAATTCCGTCCAACTCTTTCCCGGTCGGATACCGTTCGTCAATCCATTTTACACGGCGCTGCTTTTCACGGGATTCGAGAATAAACTCCATGGCGTCGTCGTAGCATCGGAAATCCGGATCGATGGAGCAGGCCTGAAGCCTGAACTGTTCAAAGTTGACATATCCGAAAGGGGTCAGGGTCATTTCTTTATCGAAATACTCCCATGCCATATTTTTGAACTTTACAGAGGAATCGGAACCAATACGGAGTTTCACCTTTCTTTCTTTTCCGTAGTGAAGATAAACGGAGGTGTAAGGTGGCGTATACCCTTTTTTCAACGCGGATGCCAAACGAGGGGTATTCTGTATTTGAAGAAGTACGGCTTCAATATGTTTACAGGTACCCAGGTGGTTAGTCTTAAAATCGAGACAACTGCAAAAGTTCATCCCTGGTTCAGGATGCCTGAAAGCGACTTTGTAAGTATTTTTTGTTTCGGGGTTATATACGGAATAATCGCCGAATACCGGGTGCCCGTCGAACTTTCTGATGGTAAACGGTCTTTCGGTCACAAATTGTTTTCTCAGGGCGATCTGCCATGCTTCGAGCGACAGGTCGGAAGGCTTGCGGTGATAAGGAACCGAATTGGATTGATTAGCCTTTGTTTTACTTACGGAAGCGATCCTTTTTTTCTTCTGCATGGAAAATAGGGCGTTAATGGGATGCGATAGGATATGCCACCCCAAAAATACTGAAAAGGGCGAACGGAACCATCTTCGGCATGGAATGGAATGTCAGCCCGGGCTGATATACCCTTTCAGCGCCGCCACGTATTTTTCGAAAGCCGAAATACCGGCAGGCGTTATCCTGCATGTGGTCCTCGGCATTTTGCCTTTGAACGATTTGACCACCTCGATATAGCCGGCTTCGCGAAGCTTCTCGATCTGCACGCTCAGGTTTCCGGCAGTAGCCCCTGTCTTTTCGCGGAGGAAGACGAAATCGGCCTCGGCCGCACCGATCAGAAGCGACATCACCGCCAGCCGGAGCTGAGAATGGAGAAGGGGATCAAGTTCGAGGAACATCGCGGCGATCTTTACGGTTTAACAAATGGCCGGGGATCACGAATCCGGCGACAGCCGAAATACACAGCACCAGTTGCTGAAATCCCATCACCCCGGTCTTGTGCAGGGTGAGGAGAAGGAAGAAGGAAGCGGCAAAACACACGATCCCACCGGTGACCAGCGGTTTAAACTCATACGCTTTGCCGGAAACGAAGAGGGCAAAGCCGTAAAGGCAGAGAAGGATCGGAGTCAGCAGCAGCCACGGGAACCATCGGATGAATTCATGTGCCCGGTCAAGCGGATGATCCGGGGTAACATTGACGACAATGATCATATCAACGATCAGGCCTAACACGACTACCAGAATGGCGATAATAAATCCGATCCACACCCAGTTCATGACCTTTTCGATGTAAGTGGTAACCCTGCGTTCCGTCTCCCTTTTTCTGACCAGCCACACGTGCAGCGGAAAGCTGAAGATCATCAGAAACCATAAATAATAGGCGTTGTGAGCGGTTTCCGCCGGAAGCAGAGTTATCAGAACTACCGTAGCAAGACTGATCCCGGCGACCAGGTACCCCCAGAGGAGAAAGATAGGTCCCATGCCTTTCTGCAGGTTGTTGCGGGCAACGCTGATCATCTGCCCGATCAGCTCCAAACTTTGCTTTTCGGTAAATTGATTTTCCATGGTGGTTTGATTTAAATACTTTGCAAATATAAACAAGTTTATGATGTAAACCAAATTTTTATTGTTTTTTTCCATTCTTTCCGGATCGGAATGGTTTTCATGATTTCCAGGTTCAACTCTTGCAAAGGGGAAATAACCGCAGCGTTGCTGAGGCTCAAAGGATAGAAATTCAGCTTGTTTGTCTTTGCGGACCGGCGTCTTTACGGCGATTCATAGACCAATGAGAACGCCTCAGGGCGCAGTATCCCTTGACCAAATCCCCCTACGTTACACAGAATTCATTGAGGGGAGGATCCCTGTCAGGACTGGCCGGCCTGTTGTTTCTTTTTCAGGTAATGGCTGATGATGAACATCGCACCGGTGAGGACAAAGGGGAAATTGATCATCAGGATCACCGACAGGCTCATCCAGACCGAATGGTTCATGGCATAGTTGTGAAAATAGAGGGTGGGCATGAACCCCAGTCCCAGCATTGCCAGGATGGTCCCGCCGATCAGCTCCCATTTCCATGCCACGAGCAGGATCAGGATCAGGATGTAAGTGGGAATGAGATGGAAGAAAAGGGCTTGCAGCTGTTCGATCAAGGTGTACCTGGGGTCGAATGAATCGAGGGCAAACATGCTGACGAACAGGATGGCCAGGATGCAGAGGATCCGTGGGGCCCAGTGGATGATCTTCATGTAAGTGTTCATGACGGTTACCTGAGTATGAATGGAACAATGACGCCGATCACGCCGGTGCAGACTACGACAAGGATGAACAGAACATATCGGACGTTGTAATTGCTGAGAAGGGATTCGTCGTAATATTTCGACACCTCCTGGTCGCGGTACATGGTGATGAGCCCCCTGACCAGCTTTATCCTGGTCTGCCGGCCTTTGATCAGGCCGATGATAACCACGATATTGACCAGAACGATCAGCACGACGAATACGAACATAACGGCCAGGGAGGAACTTTCGGTCCTCGATTTTTCCACCAGCCCCGAATTGATGGCCAGGGTGACGAGGTTCAGCAGGATGGAGGTCAGGATGAAGATGGTATCCGTCTTCGTATTCTGCTCCAGTTCCTTGGTGATGTGGGTATGGACGTGGGCTAGCATGGATGTACGATTTACGATCTACGATCTACGAATTACATTTACAGAATTCAAAGGTAGGCTATTTTTTACCGAAACGTTTGCCATTCCGACGGCCGGATCATTCTTTCGAAATTTTTTCCGTGACCGTCCACGAATCGCCGGTCAGGGTGATCAGGTAGATGCCCGGGGCAAGACCTTCCAGGTCCAGCCCGTTCGCGCTATTTGACACCATGCCGGTCAGACTTGATTTACCGGAGATATCATGAACCGAAAAGGATGCCTTTGTATAGGGGGCCAGATTAACCGACAGGTACTTTTTTACCGGATTTGGGTAGATTCTTACGCCGGAATGTCCCGACTCATTCAGTCCCACCCCAGGATCCCGGATGCAGCGGATGCTCAATGCGATCGTTTTTGGGACAGGATCCCGTTCAACGCCCGTGTTCATATAATAGAAATAGCGGCCCCAGGCATAGGCAGGCGGTTGAAGGGTGGAGGTCCACCAGAGCCCGTTTTCTCGTATATACTGGAAGGCATACGTTGTACTCAGCATCCCGCCGGGCAGTCCGGTAAAACCGCTGCTGTTGGTAGCGCCGGCATTGGGCGAAAGCCAGTGAAGGGTCCCGGCTTCTTTCATTGCTCCGCCCGCGATGCCTGATCCACCAAGAAAATTCTCGGCAACTGTCCATTCACCGTCGGTTGGAACATGCCATCCTTCGGGGCACAGTCCGTTGCTGTTGTTGACGGTGAACCAGTTGTATAAGACACCGTAAACCGAATCGTATGAGGAGGAGTCGTTGTCATAGTAACAGCGGGCCCCGGATGTCAACGACGCCCAGTTTGCCCCGCCGGGGATGTGGGGGATGACCACCCCGTTGCGGTAGTGCGTGGTTTTCAGGTTCTCCTTCAGCCATGCCTGGCTGCCGATCACGATAACCGAATAAACATTCCCGTCATAATCGGTGACGGTCTGTGCCCGGTTGTTCATCACGAACAACAGGCAAATGAATATCAGGATGATCCGTTGCATAAGGAAAGTTTTTTGCAGGATAATGGCACTTTCGTTATTTTTGTCTTTGGCGGGTACGGAAATGCATTTGCCCGACAGGTTGCGAAAGTAGGCCTGCAGCAACCCGAATCGTTTGAATCGGGATTGTAAAACGGCTGTAAATTGTTTTACAGGCGTTCGGCATTGAAAAACGATCTAATCCGAAGAGCTTTGCCAGGGAAAGATCCATTATATTTCGAAATGCTGAAAAAGCAGGTGGCCGCCATGATGCAGCAAACCTATCCCGGCATCAATTCCTCCATCTCGGAATGGAAAGGGCAGGAGATCACCGATTTCCAGGAAGAGCTTCGGATCCGGGTGAACGCCCGGATCAGCGAAAAATGGTTTTACACTCATTTTAAAAGCGGGAAAGCGACCCTGCCCAGGATCGACATGCTCAACCTCCTGAGCCGTTATGCCGGGTATGTCAACTGGGATGATTTTGTGTTCAGGAACCGGGCGGATGTCCCGCGGGGGACGGAGGCGGCCGGGGAGACCCGGAGTGCCAACCGGATGTTTTTCCTGGTGCCGGTTCTGGCATTGATCGTTGTTCTCCTTTTATACGGACTTTTCAGGCTCTTCAACACCCGGGAATATACGTTCACCTTCTATGATGCGGATACCCAGGAGCCGATTACCCTTGCCCCCATCCGGGTTATTCTTCTCCGGGAAGGCGAATCACCGGTCATGACCCAGGTGCCGGCAGGTGGAACCTTCCGGCTGAAAACGGATCAGAGCCGGTTGAAGATGGTTGTTAAAGCGCCTTATTATCATGAAGATACCATTGTTCGTATGGTCAGAAAACTCGACACGGAGGAGAAGATCATGCTTCATGCCGACGACTATGCCATGGTGTTGCATTATTACTCCATGTCCGATGGCGGCGACTGGATCCGGCGACGGGAAAAGCTGGAAACCATGTTCGGCGAAAATGCCGTGATCTGCCAGTTGATGGGAGGGAAAGATGCATCTGGCATGGCCCTGTTCAATAAAAAAGAGTTTATCGACCGGCTGACCATGCCGGCCGGGAGTTTACGGAATATTGAGATCCTGGAAAGCCGGATGGTGGACGGAAAGATCCGGCTCCTGAAATTCAGGATAAATGAGAAGAACAGATGAAGGGCACACTGTACATTGCGGCCCTGTTCCTTTTCTGGCTTCTTGCCAGCGGGAAGAGCTGTGACAATGAGGAGCGGGTGAGTTCGGAGATCCGGCAGCGAGCGGTTTCAGCCGAAACCGACAGTTTGAGAAAAATTTTCGGTGCCGACACCCTTTCGCCGGAAGCCCTGTCCGCTTTTGAGGAATCGGCCCGGCTCCGGCTGAGCGATCTGTTCGATTACCTTCATGTACTGAACGATACAGTTGCGCCGGAACCTTTCCGGAAGAAAGCGGCTGAGATGATTGGGAGTCTGGTCATCTCGACGAACACGACCCTGGTTCTGCCTGACCGGCAAGGCCCCGGAACGCATACGCTCACCCTGGATCGCCTGATGTCACGCGATCTGCCAGAAACCGCCATGCTGATGAACAGGGAGATCTCCGGCATCCGGGTGGCCCGGCACCTGCACCGGCAGAACGATACGATCTATGCCGGGCAACTTGCCTTCTGCCTTACACCGACAGGCATTTCGGAGGAGACTTCGGAAGCGGTTCCCACGGCCAGGGGGAGCATGAACTACCGGCTATTGAAACACAACAAGATATTCGGGTCCGACACCCTTATGATCTGGGAGGTTCAACTGGGTGATCCGCAGCAGAGGGATCTCAGAGCAGGGCCTCGAACCCGGGGGCGGAACTTCTAACCTCAAATTCGATGGGCATGTACGCCGCCACTCTGTGGATAACGTACGGATCATCTTTCATCAGTTCCATCGCTTCGCTTTTTCCGGGGACGTTCATCAGGATGAAGCCCCCGTTGCGGGGCACTTGCGGGCCGGAACAGATCCCGACTCCGCGGTCATACAACGTCCGGATAAAGGCGCGGTGGCCTTCCAGGTGCCGGTCGACTTCTTCGACAGGTTTCAGGTAAACCGAATAAAGTGCAATCATGACAAGGCTTTTCGTGCAAAGGTAACCCATCGGGGTAAATCGTATTGCACTTCGGCTGATCAGGTTGCAATTTTCTGCAAACCTGATCGATCAGCATATGAATCCAACCAGCTTTGCCTGGGCAAACCTGTCAAGATTCAGTATACCTTTGCGAAAAATATCCGATATGCAACGTTTCCTCATCCTGATCGCGGTCATCCTGTTATTGTCATCGGTCCGTGAAGTCTCTGCCCAGACCCGTCCCGTCACCCGGGTAAACCGGTCGTCGGCCCATCACGAGATCCCCGATCAGCCCTACCGGGCTCCGGGGGTGAGGATCACCGCCCCGGGCTATCATTACCGGGGCACCGGATTTTTCACTACCCAGGTGAATGTGGCTGCCGGCGGCGCCAATATCCTGGGGGATGCGGCCAACGAGCCCTCCATTGCAGTCAATCCGTTGGATCCTAACCAGATTGTAGTCGGGTGGCGGCAGTTTGACGACGTGAACAACAACTTCCGCCAGGCGGGATGGGGGTTTTCATCCGATGCAGGACAGACCTGGACCTTTCCGGGGGTGATCGATCCGGGAATTTTCCGGTCGGACCCTGTGCTGGACGCCAATGCCGACGGCAGTTTCTACTATAACAGCCTGACGACCTACACCGGCGATTACACCTGCGATGTATACAAGAGTACAAACGGAGGAGCCCAGTGGGGAACGGCGGTACAGGCACATGGCGGCGACAAGCAGTGGATGACGATCGATGCCTCCGACGGACCGGGCAGGGGAAACATCTATTCAAGTTGGAACGTTTCGTACAGTTCCTGCCTGCCGGGGTTTTTCACCCGGTCGGCGGATGCAGGGGCCAGTTTTGAAGACTGCATCGAGGTTGACGGGTATCCGTACTGGGGAACGATGGCGGTAGGACCTTTCGGAGAACTCTATGTTGCCGGGGCCGGCAGCTTCGGCGGGGCGATGGTGGTCAAGTCGACCAATGCGCAGGTCCCCGGGTCGGAGATCGCCTGGAATCCGGCCGCGGAAATCGATCTGGACGGGTACATTGTAAGTTCGGATCCGATCAACCCGGTCGGTCTGCTCGGCCAGGTGTATGTCGATGTTGACCGTTCGGCGGGTTCGGGGCGCGGCAATGTTTACGTGGTCGCCTCCGTGGCGAGAGCTTCGGTTTCCGATCCTGCCGACGTGATGTTTGCCCGCAGCACCAACGGAGGGGCCACCTTCGAGCCGCCGGTCAGGATCAACAACGACGTTTTGGGCAACTACCAGTGGTTTGGTACCATGTCGGTCGCCCCAAACGGGCGGATCGACGTGATCTGGCTCGATACCCGCGATAATCCCGGCACATACCTTTCTTCGCTGTATTACTGCTATTCCGACGACCAGGGGGTTACGTGGTCGATCAACAAGCAGATTTCCGATGCCTTCGACCCTTCGCTCGGCTATCCGCAGCAGTCGAAGATGGGCGATTATTTCGACATGGTTTCCGACAATGACGGGGCGCACCTGGCCTGGGCCAATACCTTCAACCAGGAGGAGGACGTGTACTATACCCATATCATCCCGACGATCGTGGGCCTGGAAGAAAATACTCCGAATGCGGAAAAACCGGCTCTTTCCTGCACCCCCAATCCTTTTACCGGGGATGCCATGATCAGCTACACACTTCCTTCGGACGGCCATGTCCGGATCGACTTGTGCAGTACGGCCGGGGTGGTGCTGCACACGCTGGTCGACCGCGAAGAAACGAAAGGGTTTCACACGGTGGGTTTACCGGGAAATGAACTCCCGGCAGGGTTCTATCTTTGCCGGATGAAAACCAGCCACAGTACTGTAACGGGCAGGGTGATTAAGGCGGGTTAAGTCAGGATATCCTTTTTCCGCTGACGCGATGTTCCTGTTTCCGGGCTAACAGATGCCATTTTTCCATAACATCAAATTGTTTATCTTTGCAGATTAGCCCATATTTTTCAAATCTTTTAAACAGTTTGAGCATGCGCATCTTTCCCATTACTTTTTTAACAACCTTGTTTGTTATGGGGACGCTGAAGGCTGGTTTCGGACAGGCCGACACCCCGCTTCATCCTTCCATCATCGGTAAAGGGGTTTTCCTTGGCGTAACCCCGCCTTTAAAGGATCTTCCGGTTCTTTCAGCAGCCGACTATGCTGCTC
>DAONFN010000003.1:0-5636 GCA_035403625.1 Bacteroidales bacterium | reverse complement strand
GTAACCCCGCCTTTAAAGGATCTTCCGGTTCTTTCAGCAGCCGACTATGCTGCTCACCTCGCAAAAGCGGAAAGAAAAGCATTGAACAAAAAAATGGAGTTACGCTCCTATCCATATGCCGATATCGCACTGCCGAAGGGCACAGACCCTATCTGGCAACAAACCATGGGGCCGAATTCGTCGCGTGCCCCGCTCGTAAATTTCGGCGGACAGGCTTCGCCCTATTACCCGCCCGACTGCAACGGCACGGCCGGGCCCAACCATTTCATGCAGACCATCAACAGTGTTTACGCCATCTACAATAAATCGGGCACCCTCGTGGCAGGACCTACCAACATGAACCTGCTTTTCGGCAGTGTTACCGGCGCCACCTACAACGATGGCGACCCGCTCATTCTCTACGACGAGCAAGCCTCCCGCTGGCTGGCGGTAGAGTTCTCCATCTCCGGATCGAACGACTATATGCTGGTGGCCGTGTCAACCACAAACAACCCGACCGGTACGTGGTATACCTATTCGTTCGATGTGGCCGACATGCCCGACTATGAAAAATTCGGCATATGGCAGGACGGGTATTACATGGGAACCAATAACAGTTCGGGCAATGACATCTATGTTTTCCAGCGTTCGGTGATGCTTACCGGGGGTGCCAGTCCGCAGTTTGTCGGCTTCGACAACTCCTGGCGTCCCACGACGGTCGATGGCTTCATGTGTGTGCCCCCGGTCGACAACGACGGTGCGGCCGCTCCGTCCGGAAGCCCGGGTCTCTTCATCACAATCAACGATGACGCCATCGGCGGAGGCAGCGACCAGCTCTGGATCTATCAGCTGGCAGTGAACTGGACCACGCCTTCTTCCTCCACCTTCACCCGTTCTCAACAGCTTTCTGTGCCGGCCTTCGACAGCAATTTCGGAACCACCTGGGACAATATCACCCAGCCCACTTCCCAGAAACTCGATGCCATTCCGATGGTGATCATGAATGTGCCCCAGTACAGGAATTTCGGGACGTATGAAACGCTGGTTTGCTGCCATACCGTCGATGTCGACGCCACCAACCATGCCGGCATCCGCTGGTACGAACTGCGCCGCGTTTCCGGGGGAAGCTGGTCGGTAAGGCAGTCGGGGACCTATGCGCCCGACGCAGCCAACCGCTGGATGGGGAGCATCATGCTCAATGGCAGCGGGCAACTTGGCCTGGGGTATTCGGTTTCCAGTTCCTCCATCTACCCCAGCATCCGTTACTGCGGCCAGTCGTCAACCGCCTACAACAACGCTACCGGCACCATGGATATCACTGAAGAGGTGATCCAGGCGGGAGCCTATGCCCAGTCGTCGTACAACCGCTGGGGCGATTACTCACTGATGTCGGTCGATCCGTCCGATGACAAAACCTTTTGGTTCACCACCGAATACCTGGGCAGCGGAGGGACCCGCCAGACCAAGATCGCTTCGTTCAAATTCGGCAATGCCCCGACCGTCACCACCCTGGCCGCCTCTTCGGTGACCAGCGTCTCCGCCACCCTCAACGGTTCGGTGAACCCGAGCGGACTGGCCACGACGTATTACTTCCAGTATGGCCTCACCACCAGCTACGGATCGACCACTACCAGCACTTCGGCAGGATCGGGTACGACAGCGGTGTCTGTCAATGCAGCCATTTCCGGTCTCACCGGCGGGCAAACGTACCATTTCCGGGTGGTGGCCGTCAACAGCGACGGGACTTCCAACGGGAACGATTTAACCTTCATCCCCGGCGGGGCAGGGGTTACCACGACCACCCCTTCGGCGATCACCATGACCACCGCCACCGGCGGAGGTAATGTGACCTACGACGGAGGAGCCACCGTTTCGGCAAAGGGAGTCTGCTGGGCCACCACGGCCAATCCTGTTGTCACCGGCAACCATACCACTGACGGTTCGGGACTGGGAACTTTCACCAGTTCGATCACCGGACTGACCGCCAACACCACCTATCACGTAAGGGCTTACGCCACCAATGCCAATGGTACCTTCTACGGCGAAGATATCACCTTCTCCACCCTCTGCGGGATTTATTCCCTGCCGTTCACCGAAAGTTTTACCAATACGACCCTCCCATCCTGCTGGACACAGGTCGATAACCAGGGCAGCGGCCAGATCTGGCAGTTCGGAACCATCACCGGCCAGTCGCCCAATCCTTCGCTCACGGGCAACTACGCCTACCTGAACAGTGATGCGTACGGAAGCGGAAGCTCACAGAATGCCGACCTGGTCACCCCCCCGCTGAACCTCTCACCCTATTCGTCGGTAACCCTGGGATTCAAGCACTATTTCAAATCCTATTCGGGAAGTTCAGGAACGGTTTCTTACAGCATCAACAACGGAACGACATGGACCTCCCTGGCAACCTATTCTTCAACCAGTTCGGCCAATCCCACCACCGTCAGCCTGGCTGCCAATGCGACTGCGGGACAGGCACAGGTAAAATTTAAATGGAATTATGTCGGAACGTATGCATATTACTGGGCGATCGACGATATCAGCATCACGGGAAACTGTACGGCTAACCCGGTCAGCGTATCCATCTCCTGTCCAGCCACCACGGTTTGCCCGGGCACCTCTGTGACCTATACGGCTGTGCCGACCAATGGAGGCACGACGCCGGCCTACCAGTGGAAAGTGAATGGAAGCAATGTGACCGGTGCTACCAACACAACGTACACATATACGCCCGCCAATAGCGATCAGGTGACCTGCGTGCTGACTTCGAACGTTTCATGTCCTTCCGGGAATCCGGCTACCTCGAATATGATCACTATGACAGTCTCCTCCGTACCGGTCAGCGTTGCGATCAGCGCCTCATCCAACCCGGTTTGCCAGGGGAACAGCGTGACACTCACGGCTACTCCGACCAACGGGGGTACCACACCGGCCTATCAGTGGAAAGTGAACGGAAGTAATGTGACCACTGCCACCAATGCCACGTATACCTATACCCCGGCCGGCGGCGACCAGGTAACCTGCGTGCTGACGTCGAACGTGTCATGTCCTTCGGGAAATCCCGCCACATCCAATACCGTGACGATGACCGTCAACCCGACTGTTACCGCGGGTGTTTCGATCGCCGCCTCCGCCAACCCGGTGTGCCAGGCAACCAGCGTGACCTTCACGGCCACCCCTGCCAACGGGGGCAGCACACCGGCCTACCAATGGAAAGTGAATGGAAGCAATGCGACCGGTGCAACCAATGCAACGTACACCTATGCTCCTGCTAACGGGAACCAGGTAACGTGCATCATGACCTCCAACGCATCCTGCGTGACAGGCAGCCCCGCATCGTCCAATGCCGTATCGATGACGGTCAATGCACCCACCCCCGCCGGTATTACCATCAGCGCATCGGCCAACCCGGTGTGTGAGGGAAACACGGTGACTTACACGGCTACCCCGGTCAACGGAGGTTCGTCTCCCAGTTACATCTGGAAAGTGAATTCCATTGCCACCCCGGCGACCACCAACTCAACGTTCCAACACACACCCCAGGATGGGGATGTGGTGATCTGCGTTATGACCTCCAACTCCACCTGTGTCACCTCCCCGACCGTGAATTCGAACTCCATCGAAATGACCGTCAACTATCCGTTGACCGTTGGCATTACCATCACGGCCTCCGCCAATCCTGTGTGCCAGGGAGCCAGTGTGACCTTCACAGCCACACCCATGAACGGTGGCTCAACGCCCTCATACCAGTGGAAGGTGAATGGAAGCAATATCAGCTTTGCAACCAATTCAACCTATACCTACTTACCGGTCAACGGCGACCAGTTGACCTGTGTGCTGACCTCGAGCGAATCGTGCATCTCGGGGAACCCGGCCACGTCGGCTGCGCTGACCATGACGGTCAATCCACCTGTCGCTGCCGGAGTTTCGATCGCCGCTTCCGCCAACCCGGTTTGCCAGGGAACCGGCGTGACCGTTGCCGCCACACCCGTGAACGGAGGGTCGACCCCTGCCTACCAGTGGAAGGTGAATGGCAGTAATGCAGCCACTGCGACCAATGCAACCTACACCTATACACCTGCCGACGGAGACCAGATTACCTGCATGATGACCTCCAATGCATCCTGCGCGACAGGCAACCCGGCCACTTCCAGTGCGCTGACCATGACGGTGACCCCGACGGCCGTACCATCGATCACCATCGCCGCTTCATTCAACCCGGTTGCCACGGGCCTTCCGGTCACCTTCACGGCAGAGGTGGCCGACGGGGGCACCACACCGGCATTTCAGTGGAAAGTGAATGGAGGCATTGTGACCAATGCGACCAACGTAACCTATACCTATACCCCGGCCGATGGCGACCTGGTCAGTTGCGAATTGACCTCTTCTGCGAGTTGTCCAACAGTTAATCCGGTGACATCCAATGTGATCGGCATGTCGGTGCTGGCCATGCCCCTTTCGGTTATCGTCCAGAACGAGTCGGTTTCCGACACCCGGTGCTATGAGGCATACCAAACGATCACCGTCGCGGGCGGATCGACCACCTTCACCGTACACAACGGAGGCAGCGCGACCTTCATCGCGGGAAGCAGCATTTTGTACTATCCCGGTACACGGGTCGATTCGGGCGGCTATATGACCGGCTACATCGCTCCGGCAGGACCCTGGTGCAACACGCAGTCGAAGGTGATTTCGGCGATTCCCCGGGAGGAGGCTGCCACTGTCAACCAGGGCAATGCTTACCGGATTTATCCCAACCCGGCACGTGACCGTTTCTTCATCGAGAATATCACAGACCGTTCCACCGCATCCTGGATGGTAGAGATTTACGATATGAACGGGGCTAAAGTTGATACACGTTTTCTGGATGAGAAGCGGGTGCATGAGTTTTCTCTGGATGGAAAGCCGACCGGTATTTACCTGGTGAGGGTGATCACGGATGTCGATTCAGGGACCACGCGGATCATCAAACAACAATAGTATCTTTTTCGATTACAACCACGTTATGGCCAACAGACACATCGTCGCCTTCGCGGCACTACTGCTTTCGTTTCTTCCGACAGGATATGCGCAGAAAAGCAAACCGGAACCCGGCGCCAAAACCGCTTCCGAACGGGTCGATACCCGCATCGACAACATGGAATACTGGATGGAAATGGCGGAAAGGGGACTGGTTCCCTACAATCCCGATGTGATCCCGGCCCCCGCCGTGTACAAGGGAGACCGGATTCTTACGAGGGGGGTACGCACGGCCAATTCGCCCGACGTGCCGCTCACCACGCTGACTACAGTGACCGAAAGTGAGAACTCGGTGTTTGTCGATCCGGATAATGCCAATTACATCCTGAATTCGAACAACTCAACGTCGTGGAGCGGTTCTTCCGTTGGCAGTGTTTATGGCGCCAACTATTTCCAATCGACCAATGCGGGCATCGGATGGTCGGGTACGACGGGGGGCGCCGGCGGGTCCAACAGTGGCGATCCCACTACGGCTATCGGCCGCAACGGCCGCGAGTACGTCAACTTCATCAGCAGCGCTTCAGGGCAGGGTATTGCTTATTCGGACAACGGCTCGACCTGGAATACTGCGACGATAGCACCCAACCCCGGATCGCTGGCCGACAAGAATCACATGTGGATCGACAACAAGCTTA
>DAONFN010000002.1:0-27724 GCA_035403625.1 Bacteroidales bacterium | reverse complement strand
CGGATGCATCGTCGCCGTTCTGCCATCCGCTGTACTGGAAGGTCAGCGTCGGGTTGGCTTCCCCGTAAATCTTGGTCTGGGGATCGGCGGTAACGGTGAGCATGGCTTTGGTGATGGTGAAGTCGGCAGCCACGTAAGTGAAGTCATAGTTGTCGTCGCCGCCGCCGGAAACCGTGATGGCATCATCATGAACACCCACGCCGGTGGTCAGGTCGACCGTGGTGGAAGCAGTCGGCGGGGTGGTCAGGTCGGAGGCATCGTCGCCGTTCTGCCATCCGCTGTACTGGAAGGTGAGCGTCGGGTTGGATGCGCCATATACTTTGGTCTGCGGATCCGCAGTCACCGTAAGCATGGCCTGGTCGATCTCGAGGGTGACCAGGGTCCGGGTGGCACTGACGCATCCCGTGGTATTGTCGACGGATTCGGCGTACGCCGTATAGGTTCCGGCATTGGTTGCCGTGGGGGCCGCGGCAGGTGAACCGCCGGTTGCAGCATCATACCAGGAGACATGAGCACCGGAAGGTGCCGAGGCGGAGGCGGAATGCGAATTCCCGTCGAACGTTACGGTAGTGTTTTCCGCAGTAGGAGCAATCGGCAGCGGGTTGATTGTCACCGACGCCGGTGAGATCTCATAACACCCCTGGGCAGTGGTGCCCCGGATATAATAATACCCGCTTACGGCAACTGCTTCCGGGTTGGCAACCGGACTCCCACCGGCATCGGTATAGCTGAAGGTGAGACCTGAGGCGCTTCCTGCCGTGACAGCAGGGGCGGTGATGTCGACCGTGTTCGGATAGCAAACAGCAGCCGGATTGGTAATGACCAGGGCAACGGCGGGCCTGACAGTTACGGTGATGGTGAGGGTGTTGCTGGCACAGCCGTTCTCAGTGGAGGTTGCTGTGATAATATACGGGGCCTCACCGGTATTGTTGTAATCAGCGTTGATCAGGGTCTGATCGATGTAGTCGCCGGTGCCGGGTTCAGCGTTGGAGATAGAAGTGGATACCAGGCCGAGGGTCCAGGCAAAGGTACTGTTGATGGAGGCAGTAAGGTCGATGTCGGTCGAGGTGTTGCTGCAGATCGTCTTGGTGGTTGCATTGGTCACCGTGGGTGCTTCGAGGATTTCCACTTCGGTGGTGGCTGTCAGGGCACTGCAACCCGATCCGCCTCCAACGGTATAGGTAACCGTGTAAGCATTGGGTGTGCTGGTGGAAGGAGTAATGGCTCCGGTCGATGCATGGATCGTCAGTCCCGACGGGGAAGCGGTGAAGGTTCCGCCCGTGGTACCGGTCAGTTCAACCGGTTGCGGCGACGTGATGGTCGTGCAGAATGAAGCGCTTGAGTAAGCGATATGAGGTTCAGTCGGAGGCGCTCCGATGCTGAGCCCGAAAGAGGCACTCACTTCGGGGCACCCTGCAGAAGCATCGATTGTATTATATATGGTATAGGACCCGGGTGTGCTGGCCGAGAGGTCGATTTGACCGGTAGATGAACTGACGAATACCACCCCGGCCGGGCTTGAGGTAAATATGCCGGCCGTTGCGCCCGACCCCAGGATGGGAGTAGGATCTGTTCCGTTGGTGCAATAGGTGTCGCTGGCGTACGTAAAACCGGCCACCGGCAGTTGGGTGATCGTCAGGGATGCCGTATAGGTGGTCAAAGGGCAACCGCCCGTAGCAGCGATCGTATTGGTTACGGTGTAGGTACCTGCTGTACTGGCCGACAAGTCGACTTCACCGGTGGATGTGCTGACAAATACGAGACCGGTTGTGGAAGAAAACACCCCGGCCATGCCGCTTCCTTCAAATTGGGGAAGAGGATCGGTGCTGTTGCTGCAGTAGGGAGTGGCCGCGTAAATGAAGTTACCGACATTCGGTTCGGTAACGGTGACGGTCGCCGTACCGCTTTGATCCTGCCACGATCCGTGACTGTCGGTCACCCGTAGCAGGTTATAGGCATAAGTGCCAGCAATGTCGGTGAGCTGCGTAACGGCGACCGAGTTCCCCGAAGTTGTGGTGACGGAGAGGTCGGTCCCGCCGTTAATATTATAGGTGAAGGTATAAGGGGGGGTGCCGTCACTTCCGGTGAATGTAACCGAAGGATCAGTCGAATTTTTACACACGGTCGTTGTTCCGGATACCGTTGCCGTGGGCAGTGGATAAATGGTAACCGAAGTGGTTGCTGTAACCCCGGCGCAGGGGGCTACGGCAGCCAGCGTGTAGGTTACGGTATACGTTCCGGTTGTGCTGGTTGAAGGGGTGATGGCACCCGTCGAAGGATTGAGGGTCAGCCCTGCCGTTGAAGAATAGGTTCCTCCGGTGTAGACCCCGGAGCCCGTCAGGGTAACGGATTGCACCCCCTGGTTTTTGGTGAACGGGGAGTTGTAAGAAATGGAAGCCGTCGGGAGTTGCAGGATAGAGGCGGTTGTCGTTGCCGTCATAGGGGAACACCCGCCGGTTCCGGGTACAAAATAGGAGATGGTATAAGTGCCGGTAAAGCTCGATGAAGGCGTAATGGTCCCGGTTCCGGAATGGATGGTGAGTCCGGTGGGCGTTGCGGAGAATGTTCCTCCTGTTGCCCCGGTCAGACTGACGGTCACCGGGCCGGATGTCGTGCAGAAGGGAGATCCGCTGTAAGCGATGACCGGCTGCTCCGGAGCATTGGTGATGGTCACGGTGGTCGAGGCGGGATTTTCGATACACCCCTCCGCCGGTATAACGGTATAGGTCACCGTGTAGGTGCCGTTGGCGCTTTCGCTGGGAATGATGGCCCCTGTTGACGGATCCAGGTCGAGACCCGTCACGGGGTCGGCAGTGTAGGTCCCGCCGGCAGTTCCGGTTCGGGTGGGTAACTGCGGCTCCGTCACACTGGCGCAGAAAGTGGAACTCTCGTAAAAGATGGTCGCCTGGATGGAATTAGCGCTGATCGTTGCGATAACAGGAACACGGACACTTCCGGGATTCAGGGAGCACCCGTTGTCATCCACCGCATCTACATAATAGGTTGTAGTTACTACCAGTGAGGGAGTGGTAAAAGTCCCACCGGTAGCGACGGACGTCCCGTAAAACGGAACGCTGTACCAGGTTATGATGCCCGATGATGCCGTGGCATGAAGGACCAGTTGACCCTCACCGCAGCGCGAGGCAGGGGAGGTCCCCGTGATCTGGGCGCCTACGGGCGATCCAAAAAATCCGAAGGCTGCAAGGACGAGGATCCACGTCAGCCTGTTCAGATTTTTTTGCAAAAATCGTTGTAACAGGTTTTTCATAAGGCAATGATTTAGATGTGAATAATTATTATTCAGTAATTCGTTTTATCAGACAGGATGTGTTCCATTCTTCTTTTTCAGGGCTTGAAAAAACGGAAGGTGCAAGATAATGGGCTTTGATGCTATCCGGTGTGGCGATTGGTAGCACGTATTTGTAGGTTGAATCGGATTTATTTTGTAGTGATTTTGGATACCAGGCTTCAGAACTCATTCATGGTAAATATGTTTGTCGTAGTATTTGGCGATATCAGGAATGGCACGGATGTTCATTTTTTTCAGGATCTGCCTGCGGTAGCCGGTGATGATCTTGTTGCTCACCTGGAGCTGATCCGCGATCTCATGGGTCGATTTTCCGGCTGCGATCAGGCACATGATCAGAAATTCCCGGTCGGTCAGGATCTCGTGGGGAGCCGGCTTGGTCGGCGAGTTCAGCTCATCGACCAACTGGGCAGCCAGCCAGGGCATTACATATTTTCCACCTTGACCGGCTTTACGGATCGCGCGCAAATACTCCCCGGGCTGAGCCGTTCGGAGAAGGTACCCCGACACGCCTGTGCGGAATCCCAGCAGGGCGGAGTGGACGTCGAGGTGTTCCACAATGAGGAGAATCCGAAGGGAATGGTACAACTTTTTAATCCGCTTGACCATTTCCAGGTTGCTTTTTCGGGGAAACGCCATGTAGATGAGCATGACATCCGCCTGGTTGACCTCCATCAGGCTGATCGCGTGGGGCAGGGAGTCGGTAATCCCGGCCAGGTCCAGGTCTGATTCTTTCTCTATCAGTAAGGAGAGGGTCTCCAGGATGGGGTTGAACTGATCAACAATGATAATGTTCATGGGGATCTTCTATTGCCTGTTAACGATTGGACAAGCAATATAGAAGCATCATCCCGAACAGGGTATAGGCAAACCCCATGCAACCCTGTCGTCACACATAAACTTTACCTGTAGGGAAATTGGACGGGACCGTAAAAATCCGCGCAGGACGCGGACTTACTGAAGCGGCACCTGGAGGCTGATCACCGTGCCCCTGCCCCGTGTGCCGGTAATGTCAATCTGCCCGCCAAGCAGCAAAACACGCTCTTTCATCCCCAGGATCCCGAAAGAATCGGAGCGGACCATATCCTGCCGCGAAATCCCGATCCCGTTGTCGGTCACCCGGATCATCAGTGAGTCCTCCTGTTTCTTGACGAAAAGTGTTGCTTTGGTGGCCCTGGAATGCCGGATGATATTGGTCAGGATCTCCTGGAAGATCCGGTAGAGAATGATCGACTGTTGCTGATCCAGCTGGATATGTTTCGGGAAAAAAGTCATGATGATCTCGATGCCCGACCGCTCTTCCATTTCACGGGCAAAACGGCGGATGGCTTCGATGAGCCCGAGATCGTCGAGCAATTCGGGACGAAGCTGATGGACGAACCTGCGCATCACCCCGATGGAGACATCCACCTGGGCAGCCATTGCCTGGAGTTTGCCGGTGATCTCCGGGCCGGGATCGGGAAGGAACCGTTCGATTTCGTGCTGGAGGATCCGCAGTTCAAGCTTCAGGCTCGAGAGGGAGGATCCTAAAATATCATGCATGTCGCGCGACAGGGTGATGCGTTCCTCCTCGCGTACGCGCTCCATGTGGGCCGCCAGCCCGCGCAGTTGTTCGTTGTATTGCAGGATGCGCTCTTCGGCATGGATGAGGTCGGTGATGTCGATGCAATATCCGATAAACCCCGTAAAATCGCCATGTGTATTGAACCTCGGGGAGGCATCGTTCTGCAACCAACGGTATTCGCCGCTGGTATGTAAGATCCGGAATTTGATCCTGAACTTTTCGCGCTTGGTAAACTGCTCCTTGTAAAGATCGACAAAAGCCTCCTTGTCCTCCGGATGGATCCCTTTCGTCCAGCCAAACCCCAACTCCTTGTCCAGGCTCCGGCCGGTGAAGGCCAGCCACGGCCGGTTGAAAAAACCCACCCCGCGGTCGAGCCCCGAAATCCAGATCAGTGCCTGGCCGCTGTCGGCCAGCAACCGGAAATTCAATTCACTCTCCTCCAGCTCTGCCGTCACCCGGATCTTGCTTTGAACGAGCCGGCCCTTTTCCAGGGCGCTATGGATGGCCGGCACGAGACGCTGAAGCCGGTCTTTCAGAATGTAATCCTGGGCGCCGGCCTTCATCACCTCCACGGCGGTCTTCTCATTAAATTCACCTGTCATCAGGATGAAAGGCGTGCCCGGCGAGATCTTCATCTTCAGGTTGAGCGCCGACATCCCGTTGAAAACCGGCAGATAATAATCGGAAAGGATAATGTCGGGCTTGAACTCACCCAGGGCACGGATGTATTCTTCCCGGGTTTCAACCACCTGGTCGGTGAAAGACAGACCGCTGTGTTTGATCGAATAACGGATCAAGGCAAGATCACACGGTTGGTCTTCTACGATCAGTATCCGGAGGACGTCTTTCATGCTATTCGGATAAAGGATACGGTTAACCCGTTGCAGGGGATCACAGGGAAGAAGCCGGCATCCCGGACGAAGCGTATGGAATCAAACCCAGAACCCATGGTCGACAGCATAGTGAATCAGGTCGGCATTGTTCTTCAGGTTCATCTTATCAAGAATCCTCCTCCGGTAAGTGCTGATGGTGTGGTCGCTTAAAAAAAGCTCCTTGGCGATCGTACTGACGGTCTTCCCGGAAGCCAGCATGCACATCACTTCAAATTCCCGGTCCGACAGGCGTTCGTGCGGAAGCAACTCCGACGGCGAACTCATCTCATTGACCAGGGTCTCAGCAAAACGGGCCGAGATGTACTTCCCGCCCGACTGGACCTTCCGGATGGCGTTCACGATCTCCTCCGTAGCCATGTCCTTCGTGATATATCCCGATGCCCCCGACTTGAATGCCCGGATGGCAAACCGTTCCTCCTGGTACATGCTCAGGATGATGATATACACTCCCGGCCGGGCAGTTTTGATATCTTTGATGATATCAAGTCCGCTCCGGCCCGGCATCGAAATATCCAGAATGATCACATCCATCTTCTGGTTCGTGATCATCTTCAGGGCCTGGGCCGAATCGGAGGCCATCCCCACAACTTTAATATCCTTCTCGAAATCAATGAGCTTGGCCAATCCTTCCCGGACAATGGCGTGGTCATCTACGATAAATATTTCTATCATGCGTGGTTGGTAAAACCGACTGAAGGCTCCGGAATCCCTCTGTTTTCCGCCGTTACCTTACTGAAAGCGGATTCGCGCAGATGCCTCCCGGAATGGCAGATAAAAATAGGAAAAAAATTAAAGTCCGCTCTTATTCCGTTAATTTTTATCGTGAGACATTGTTTTCAAAAACGAAGTTCATTGAAAACAGATGTCGAGCAATCCCGGTGATAATGATTACTTTTGAAAAGAAGGATTTTCATTATGACGTTATCGTTAGACAACATTCTCCTCCTGGGGTCCCTGCTGTTGTTACTGGGACTGCTCGGAAGCCGCACGTCAAAATATGGGATCCCGGTGTTGCTGTTGTTCATTGCAGTGGGCATGCTGGCGGGTTCGGATGGTTTTGGCGGTATCTATTTCAACAACCCCGGATCGGCGAAATTCATCGGGGCGGTCGCCCTTTCGTTCATCCTTTTTTCCGGGGGACTTGAAACACGATGGAAGGATATCCGGCCGGTGATCTGGCAGGGCTTGACCCTTTCGACGGTTGGGGTGGTCCTCACAGCTACGGTCGTTGGGGTTTTTGTGGCGGCGGTGACCGATCTTTCCCTACTGGAAGGACTGCTGCTCGGCTCCATCGTATCCTCGACCGATGCCGCGGCTGTTTTCTCCATTCTCCGGTCAAGAAGTGTGGCGTTGAAAGGAAATTTGCGGCCGCTGCTGGAGCTGGAAAGCGGAAGCAACGACCCGATGGCCTATTTTCTGACGATCTGTTTTACCTTCCTGCTGACGCACAAGGACGTCGCTTACACATCGCTGATTTTCCTCTTTGTCAGGCAGATGGTGCTCGGTGGAATGGTCGGAGCGGCGATGGGCTGGCTGATGCCGAAGATCATCAACCGGATCCGGTTCGACTACGATGGACTTTACTCCGTGCTGCTCATCACGCTGATGATTTTCACTTTTTCGTTCACGGAACTCATCGGTGGCAATGCTTTTCTTTCCGTATATATCTCTGCCTGTGTGCTGGGGAACAAGAATTTCGTCCATAAAAAGAGCCTGATCAAACATTTTGACGGCCAGGCCTGGCTCATGCAGGGAATCATGTTCATTACCCTGGGGCTGCTCGTTTTTCCGAAGCAATTGATCCCCTTCATCGGGATCGGACTGCTGATTTCCGTGGTGTTGATCCTGGTTGCCCGGCCCCTGAGTGTTTATATCTGCCTGCTGGGATTCGGCATCAGCCACCGGAAGAAGATCTTCCTCTCCTGGGTGGGGCTGCGGGGGGCCGTCCCGATCGTTCTGGCCACTTACCCTCTCACGGCGGGACTGGAAAAATCGAATGTGATCTTCAACCTGGTGTTTTTTATATCCATCACCTCCGTACTCGTGCAGGGAACGACCCTGTCGGCGCTTGCCAGGAGGCTGAAACTCACGCTGCCCGCGGAAAAGCGGAAAGATTCTGCCTTTGAAAAAGAGCTGACCCTCCGGGGCAAATCCATCATGGTCCAGACTACCATCGGAACCTCCTGCCCATGCCTTGGGAAATCGCTCGTCGAACTGGCCTTAGGCAATGAAATCACCATTGCTTCCTTCGAACGCGACGGGAAATATTTCATGCCCGACGGTACCACGGCGCTGCAGAAGGGCGACCGGTTGTCGGTTTTGGCGGAAAACCCGGCAACTGTCCGGAAATTCTGCGCGATATTGAGAGTCGAAACTTTCGCTCCTTCCCGCGACCCGGCCGCGCCTGATGGTAATCCGGTAAATGCCGTCCACGAAACCGACAGATGATTCCGATCGGCCGTGAATTCCCCTTATTCGATCCGGGCGACGCGGATTCTGTAAGTAGTTTGCCCGTTTTCAACGACTACCAGGTAAATTCCGGGAGTCATCTGACGGATAGAGAAGGTTGCGGTCGACGCCGGGTCCCAGGATCTTACCATTCGCGTCGATCCGGTCATGTCCAGCAAGCGGATACGTGCCGTTCCGGACGGAGGTTCCTCCCGGAAACGGATGGACAGGGTTCCTGTGGTCGGGTTGGGGTAGAGGATCAACGCATCGCTTCCGGGTGTTTCGGGCGGGTCGTTCAATCCGGCCACTACCGAGACCATCGGTTGGCTGTTGCACCAGGGGCCTCCCGGGGCGATGTATCCCGCAAGGTAGGCTCCATTGTCGACATGCGTACCGGGGAAGTATAGGATGTTCATCCCGACGATCATAGTTATCTGCGATCCTTCCTCGGCCGTAAACAGGGTGTTGTTGCCGGCAACTACAAGGGTCTGCAACGCATCGAAGCACGAGGTATCGGAAACGGTGATATTCTGGATCGTCACCGTGGCGGGAAGAGTACTGACGGTCATGGTGATGTTGTTGGAAATGACCGGTGATACCTCCGGACAGGCCACATCGGGAACGAGGGAACAGGAAATTACATCGCCGTTCGACGGGGCGTAGGAGTAATGATCACTGTTGGTGCCGGCAGAGATCCCGTTCACTTTCCATTGAAAAACCGGTAGGGCGCCGCCATTGATGGCAGCAGCGGCGAAGGTTACCGGTACCCCGGTGCTGACCGGGTTGGCCGACGCTTCAATGGTTATGCTGACCGGTAATACCGGGTTCACCGTCATCGTAAGGGCGTTCGAGGTGGCCGGGTTTCCAGTCACACAGGTGGCGTTGGAGGTGAGCAGGCATTTAACGACATCGCCGTTGGCTGGGGTATAGGCGAGCTGAGCCGTATTGCTCCCGGCATTGACTTCGTTCACCTTCCATTGAAAGGAGGGCGAAGTTCCCCCGTTGACCGGGCTGGCTGTGAAGGTAACGGTCGTGCCATCGCAGACCTCATCCTGCGAAGAAGTGATGGAAACGCCGGCATTGCTGTAACCGGTGCATCCGCTCGTGATGGTGACGTTGTCGACATACCAGTAGTCGTACTGGTACAGGTTCCCTTCGATGACGAATGCAACCAGGGTAGTCGGTGAATTCATGTTGTTTGTCACCGTCGTGTTGACCGTTGTGGCGGTGATATTGGTCGAGGTGGAAGCGACCGACCACGCTTCGTTAGTCCATGTCACCCCGTCCGTGCTCGACTGGATCCGGAGGGTGCATCCCGTGCCGTAGGAATCGAGCATGTGTTTGAACGAGAGGTTCAGGAACGGTTGCCCGATGGTGTTGATCGGAGGGGTGACCAGCCGGGTCACGGCCGGGTTGATATTCTGGTACATGGATTTCATTTCGTAGGCAACGCCTCCGGCATTGGTTGTATTCGAAACCGTCCATTTATCCACCGCGCCGGTTCCGGAGATTTGTTTCGTCCAGCAATTGGGCAGGGTCGAGGCGGAGAATGCTTCCGACACGGGAAGTGAGGCCACTCCGCAATAGGTGGAGGCGCTGGCAGCCAGACCTGCCGAGTAAGCATTGGATGAAGTGCAGGAGAAAGCCTTATAGTAGTAGGTCGTGCTGGCATTCAGGGCCAGATGGCTTGCCGTGGTCAGACTGCCCTTGTACAACACTGTCCCGCCACCCGGGAGGGTATTTCCGGGCTGGTAAGCAGTGCCGTCGGCGGGTGTGCCGAAGGTATTCGTTGGGGCCCATACGATCATGACATCGTGGCTGCTGCTGTTTTTCGTCCAGTTGAGATTGATCTGCGACGAGGAAGAGGCTGTCGCGATGAAGGATCCGGGGTCGGCAATAATTCCTTCGACGCAACTGATCGAGGCGGCCCAGCCGGTAGAGGTTTGGCTGACGTCGGAACGGAACCGGAATGTGAGGGCGCCGGTGGAGTGGGTCGAGGTAACGATTCCCGGCCCGGTGCTCCCGTGGTATTTCCCGATCAGGGTCGCTGCCGATGAGGGGCCGTTGTAGATTGTGAGGGTATCGTAACCCGACTCGGTAGAGAAGCTGGTGAAATTGAACCGCAGGAAAGCACCGGGAGTGGCCGGGTAAAAGGTCATCACGTACACTTCGTTGTTGCTATAGACCCCCGACGATCCTCCCGTGTCATAGAAGTCGCCGGTGCAGGTGGTCACCGTTCCGTTAGACATGTTGAAAATGGGAGGGGTGACCGTGATGTACCCGGTTTTAGTGGTGGTATTCGTTCCGGCGGCATTGGTAACGGTCAGGGTGACATTGTACGTGCCGACCGTGTTGTATAAAACGGGGGGCGGGGTTTGCCCGGTATAGGCGGAGGGCGTGCCGCCCGTGAACGACCAGTTCCAGGTCGAGGGCATACAGGTGGACTGATCGGTGAAGGTGACCGTATTGCCGACGACGACCGTCGTGGGAGAAGCGGAAAATCCGGCGGTCACGTTGTTGGCATGAATATATCCCGTCCGCGTCATCGTCGAGGGCCCTGCAGCGGTCGTGATGGTGAGCGCGACATCGTAGGTGCCGGGAGTGCTGTAAACGATATTCTGCGGGTGCTGGACGGTGCTCGACGACGGGGTTCCTCCCGGGAACGACCAGCTCCAGGCCGTCGGCGTTCCGCCGGAAAGATCGGAGAAATCAACGCTCAGACCGGCACAAAGTTGCACCGAATCGGCGATGAAATAGGCCCCTTCGCTGGGGGTAACCTCCACATCGGCTTCGTACCGGAAATAGTTCTGTTTGGTAACCGTCACATGAACCAACTGTCCGGGTACGAGTCCGGCAACGAAACTGATGGTCACGGGGCTTCCGGTCCCGGTGGCGGTTCCCAGCAACTGGTCATCCAGCGACAAGGCGATCAGGGATCCTGCGTTGGCGGTAACGGCAAAGCTGTTCTCGTTGGCATTGATGGTGGGATCATGAACGACCGTAAGGGCTTGAGGCACCTCGGAGTACACCACCGAAAAAGCGTCGCCGTGGTGGTGGAATAAATTGTAGGTAACCTCTTTGTCGCCCGAGTTGTAAGGCCAGGAGGACTGTGCCAGGAAATACTTGCCGGCGGCATGGCCGAAACAGGGCAGAAATCCGCGCGAAGCGGGAGAGGTGCCGTAGGTGGGCATGAAATCGGGCCAGAAATTATCCATCATCCCCCACAGGAAAGTATCATTAACGAATGAATAAGAAACCTCGGATGCGGCGATCAGCCCCAGAGCTCCCGAATTCTGGCCGTTGTAGGTGTAGCGGTGGAACTTCTCGGTAAAAGTTTCGCTGCTGTAGTTGTATTTCCCGGTGAGGCAGTTGATCGAAAAGATAAAGGGAAGCTGATTGTTCACATTGGTCAGTCCGCTGATGTTGGTGGTGGAGTAGGAGGGTTCTCCCCAGCCTGTTTCCGCGCCATGGTCGCGGTGGAGGAGGCAGAAGGCGCCTGTGTTGATGGCGGTGTTGATGGCGGTGGCGTTGCCGCCTGTCCAGCAGCAGGGCATGGAGGAAGGCTGGGTCGGGATGTAATTCTGCCCGCTGGGGCCGAAATAGCTGACCACCGTACTGGTATTGGTTGCGGTGGACCAGTCGGTGCCGGGCGTGCCACTGTACACTTCATTAATGCGGATGGGATCTTTCAGCAGGACATTTTTCCAGTACCCGCCGGCGACTTCCGAGCAGATCTGGAACCACCGTTCCGTCTGCCATCCGAGGGCGGAGATGGGATGCTGGTAGAAATAGGCCGATGTCGGAGGATTCCGTTCGTAATTGAGGAATTTGGAGATCATCACCTGGAGTTGAGCGGCGTTGTTGGCGGTGATCCGGGCCATACAGACGTCGGGAAGGTGGTCGCCGTCGACATCGCCGTAAATATTGTCGGATACGCAATACGAGTTGTAGATAGGGGAGATCACCGAATTGGAGGCGTCAGTACCGTAATCGCCAAGCAGGAGCACGGCGGCTGGTGCGGGATTCCAGGTGTTGTAGGCGTTGTTGATGTAATTCTCGATGGCGGTGGTGGTGTTTCCGCCGACATCGGCGAGGGTCTTCACCATCGTGGTGATCCCCTGCCGGATCCGGAACCGCCGGATCGAATCGGCCCATTGCACGAAGTCGCTGCCGGTGGGGGTGATGATCAGGTATTCGCACCCTGCGTCGTCGGCGTTGGTGGCCGGACGTGCATCGTAATCGACGGCAGGGAGGGAGGCGTGGTTCAGCAATGCATCTTCCAGGATCGGGTCCCAGTAGCGGTTCCGGAACCGTTCCTCGCCGAACTGCCCGGTTCCGCCGGCAAAGGTGATATGTACTTCCAGGTCGCGGTACACGGTCAGTTCCCGGGTGACGGGATTATATTGAAACGGCGTGATTCCGAGCATCACAACATCGATTCCCCTGACCTTGAATACCGGCGACAGTATTACCGGTTCAGCCGGATAAATCTGATCCCGTCCATATACATCGGGGTTCTTTACCTGGTCGAGCGGGCCCGACTCGGTCTCGTTCGGTATTCTGGGGGCGGGTTCGATATCGACATTCCGGAACACTTCCGTTCTCGATCGCACGACCGATAAAACCGGTGCAGCGCCGTTGGGGATCGCGATCATCCGTCCGTCGCCAGGCAGGTTGGGGCATCCTTCGTTGTTGAAGAGAAAACTGCCGGGGAGGGCGAGATGTACCATCTTTTCACCCTTTATAGTTACCTCTTCCATGCCCAGGTCGCGGATGGAGAAGGAGATATCGGCTCCTTGCGGGCCGGATTGTTTCAGGTTGAATCCGGCGGGTGACCAGGAGTCGGGATAGGTAACGTGCTGAGCTTTCAGGGATGAACCAATCAGCAGGGCGAGGGATACAAGGCCAGGGAGGAGTAGGTGCTTCATACCGAAAATGAGTATTTTCGGTAAAGTTAATAAATTAACAATTCCCACCCTGTCGGGGTCCCCCCACCTTGTCGGGGTCCTTCACCTATTCCGCCGCGTCGAGGAACTCTTCGGCATCGTCGTAGGCTTCCGAACGCCGTCCGAACAGCGGAAGGATCTTCCCGGCAACCAGGCCGCAACCAAAGGCAATGGCCAGGGTGATCCCTATGCCCAGAAATTGCTGGTTGATGTCGAGTCCCTTGACGATGGGTGTGGCCACCAGCCCGCCGAGCAGACCGGGAAGCCCGTGAAGGTTGGTCACCCCGCAGGTGTCGATGATCTTCATCAGCCGTTGTTGTCTTGACTGGATGACGGCGAAACCGAAGGTGGACAATCCCCCGGCCAGGATCCCGATGATGATGGCTTCGGAATGGCTGGCGTGGGCGCATGCCGATCCGATGGCAACACCCCCGGCCAGTGCGGCGTTGGCGATATCAGCGATACTGATCTTGCGCCGGAGGGAAATGGAAAGGATGTAGGTGGAGATGGTTGATGCGCACAGCGCCAGGATCACGTTCACGACCGTAGCGGGCATCTGTTCGGGCGTCACAAGGGCAGCGCAGAAACTGGGCCAGAATACCCAAAGGATCATACTCCCCAGCATCGAATAACGGTCGGAAATGGAGTCCGATTCAATGGTCTTTTCAAATTCCTGGCGGGTGGTCATCGTCAGGGCCACTCCCAATCCGAAAACGGCTCCGAACATATGGATCACGATCGATCCGCCGGTATCGACCACGCCGCCCGGCTGCACCAGGTTGAAACCGCCTTCCAGCACGATCCATTCGTTGAGCATGTAACTGGGTACGAAGAGTAATCCCAGCACGAGATACTGGTGCATCTTCAGCCTCCCGAGAACGGCGCCGGCCGCGATCAGCAGACTCGCCGCGCAGAACTCGGCCAGGATCAGCCGCCTCACTTCGTTCTCGTTGGCGCCGATCCCCGATTTGTTGATGAGCATATACGCCGGGATCGAGATGCTCACCAGCAGGAATGTGGCGGTGAGTGCCGATCTTCCGTATTTTCTGACAAAGACCATGAGGAATCCGAACCCCACAAGCAACATGGCCATGATGTGAATGGCGCGATTGTAATGCTGGTCGTCGACAATCGCGGGAGCAAGTCCGGTAGTGATGGATTCAGCGGCCTTTAACGCCGAGGGCAGTAGCATCGCGGTTAATAATGCCGCAAATCGGAGAAGAGGTAGTTTTTTCATGAAGGTTGGCTAAGAGTTATACGTAAATTGAATGAGAATGATTACGGGAGGGGATATAAGCAGATATACGTAGTTTCGGGGCGCAAATGTATTGTGAACTTTGTAACAAAGAAAGAAGCAGGTGGAAATTTTACAAAATTCGGTGGTCGGAGCCCGGCTAAAGTTCCTGCCGGAAGGCGGTAGCGGCGGAATTTCCGGGTTGGGGGAATCCCTCTATCGCTTTTCTCAGCGCCTCCAGGTAAAAGACATACGGGTACATCTTTTCGTCGTACCATAAAGTAGCGAAATAGAGGCCAATCGGCGAGGGCTTTAATCCGGCAGAACCGGTCTGCCGCTGAAGCCAGTCAAACGCTTTCCTGCACTGAACGGGTTCGTGACGGACCTGTGCACTGACGGCTGCCGCGGTTTCTTCAATCGTGCCGGGAATCCCTTTCCGGCTTCCCCAGCTTCCATCCTCATTCTGGCACGAAGCGAGGTATGCTCGCGCTTTTTCCATCAGTTGCAAAATCTGCTCATAGCGACCGGTGCCCGGAATGCAGTATTCGAGCGCATCATCCAGATACGAGGCAACCCGGGCCGTTCCGAATACCGGGTTGGTCTTATCGGGCGAAAGCTGGCTCCCGAACCATAAGGGCAACCACGAACCGTCGTTTCGCTGGATTTTCGCCAGGAAACGAAGGGCATGGTTAATGTGATCCTCCAGCGCCGGGATGACGCGGACAGGTGGTTGGCCGTCATTCGGCTTACTCATGTTAGCTGTCGTACGGATCCATGCCAGCACGGTGTGGCCGGTCAGGTCGCAGCAACTGGCGTCGAACGGCAGTCGTCCCCAGCCGCGGCAAAAGGTGGGAATGCCCCCGTCCCGGTTTTGCAAACCGGCCAGCCATCGGCAACCTTCCAACGCAGCTTTCCGAACGGAAGGATCCTCCGGATCCAGTGTCAGCAGGGCCAGGATGGCGCCTGCCGTGTCGTCGGCATCCGGCACCGCTCCGGAGAGCGAGGTCCACCCCCATCCTCCCGGAGCAGCCTGGTTGAAGGAGTGCGGTCGCTGATACTGGTGATCCAGGAGAAACTGCCGCACCCGGTCCCTCTCTTTTTCGGTCAGGAGGGTCCGGATCCGGGGGCCCAATGCCTTGATGCTTAACGTGGTTACCCAGGTAGACAGGTTTGTGTCGATCGGCCAGCTTCCATCGCTGCGTTGGAGTTCCGATAAAAAGGCCACCCCCTTCGTTACCGCCGGATGGTCGGCAAATCCCGCCCGGATCAGGCAGATTGACACGAAAGCAGTTAGCGGGATGGCTTCCAGGAACCCTCCGCTGGACGGGATCATCCTTTGCAGTTTCCGCAATGCCGGCCGGGTAGCTTTTCTCCGGAGGAACGCCACGACAGGGTTGGGAAGAGGTTTGTGCCGGAAAAGAAAGATGCCGACGGCAATCAGGGCGGGGAGGGCATAGCTGACGACCTGCAGGTTGAAAAACCGGTACAACGGCAGTGGCAGCAGGGTGAGTTCATAAGGCAGCGAGGGGATTTTTTTGAGCGCCTTCCGGTCCAGGATGTTGCAGATCACCAGCATCGACAGGATCGGAACGGAGAAGGTAAGGTCTTTCCCGTAGTACCCGAGAATGGAATCCACGATCGCGGCCGAACGTACATCGATCCCCTGGCCAATGAGGTATTGCTCCATTCGCCGGAGAATCCCGGCCGCCCCGGTTGTTTCCGGCGGGCAGTAATGGATGGCTGCATAGGCCAGCAAAGTGGTACTCACATTACTGAGACTGCCGGGCGAGTCGCCGAACCCTCCGTCGGGGTTGATGGTCGAGCAAAGCCAGTGAATTCCCTGCCTGACGCGCTCATCCGTCGGGTCGGGGGTGTCCAGTTTCAGCGCCACCACGGCTACGGCGGTTGCCAGAGCGCTTGATGAGAGTTCTCCCTCCCAGCAGCCCCGGTCGGTCAGCGAAGCCCGCAGCGATTCACTCCATCGATCGAATTCGTTTTGCAACACGTCAGGTGGTTTTTTCAGGATTCAGTGCTCCCAGGGCCAGGAGCCCGTAAAAGGAATATTCGGTATCGGCGACCGGGTCGGAGACAACCGCTGCAAACCCTCCATCCCTGAACAGACTGTTGATAAACCCGAAGCAGTCGGAACGGATCAGGCGCAGATCGGATCCCGACATCCGGAGGGCTGTAAGGGCTGCCGCTGTTGAGAGGAGGTCGGCTTCCGTTGTGTTTTCCAGTGCAGCGAAGCCACCCGGTTGCCGGTAGAAACGAGGCAATGGCTCAGGCCAGGCCTTCTGGCCGTCTGTCTTATTTCCCCGGTCTGCCGCGGAGTCCCGTTTTTGCAGGTGATCCATGATCATCCGCGCTGCCGTTGCCGTGCAGGGCATGACGGCGCCGGATCCAAACGAATTCCACTTTTTCACTGCCCGGAAGGCGCCGGCCGGATCCTGGAGTAAAAGGAGCGACCAGCCGGCCAGAAAAGGAGTATACAGGTTTGTCTCCGGGTTTTTCTTTGTCAGCTCTTTGCGGATGGCTGCCGCCAGGTGGTGGTTGCGGGGATCCCCCGGGAAGAGTGAAGCAGAAAGGATGGCCATGCAGAAGAGATCAACACCGCCGGGAAACGGCAACTTCCTCTTATCCAGGATGTAACTCCGGATCCCTGAAAGAACGCTCTCTTCCTCCAGTGCTTCGGCCAGGAGAAAGCCGAACAAGGTGTAGTACACGTCTTCGGTACCGGCACGATCGGGAAATCCACCCGCGCGGGTTTGTCGTTCCTTCAGCAAATGCCGCATCTCATCCCGGACCTGGCCGGTTAGAAGGTCCGTACCCTGGCGGGGGAGGCTATTCAGCAGTCCGGCTATCGTTTCACCCCGCTGCATAAATCGATTCATTCCGGGGAAAATACGGGATAAGGAAAGGACCTTATATATCCTGACCGAATATCTTTCCAAGAATTGCATACAAAGCCAATTTTAATCCCGGAATCTGAAGACCCGCAATGCTTTCCCGGGCCTGACGCAGGTTATCTTTGAGCAGTGCCTTACACCGGTCGGCCGTTTGATGTCCGGCCAGCAGGGAATCGATCTTGTCGAACCGGCCTGAATGACGGGCCTCTTCCACGATCCGCCACTCCTCATCGCCGAGATCTTCCATCAGCATGGCCAGCATGACCGATGGTTTCCGGAAACGGTTGTCGCTGCTGGTTTCCGGGTAATCCTCCAGGTCATCTTTCACCTGATAGGCAATGCCGGCAAAATGGCTGAATCGCTCCAGGCATTCCAGGGTGTCGGGTCCGGCTCCCCCCATAATCCCTCCCAGGAGCAGGGATACCCTGAAAGCGGAGGCGGTCTTGTTCCGGAATATTTCGAGCACTTCGGTCAGCGAAAGGATCCGGTTTGCCGAAGTTGCCAGTAACTCCGCCCCCTGCCCGACGGCCATATCACGGTGCCCCTGTGCGATCACCCTGACGCAGGCAGCCAGCGTGGCGGGAGATAGCCTGCTGCCCGCCAGTATCCGGTACCCCTCACCGATCAGAAGATCACCCGCATTGATGGCAACGGCGACGTTATACCGGGCATGAAGAGTCAGTTTTCCGTATCGTACCGGATCTTCATCTTCGACATCGTCGTGGATCAGCGAAGCTTTATGAAAGCATTCCACTGAAAAAGCCATGCGGACAAGGATTTCGGGATCGGGGTCCGGGCACAGGGTCATCCAGGTAGCCACCGCTATAAAGGGACGGAGCCGCTGTCCTCCCGCGAGGAGTGCCCCGGTCACAAGGTTCAGTGTCGCGTCGCTTCCCGGTTCGAGGAGCCGGTATACCTCATCCTTATGGAAAAGGGAGAGGGTCGTTTTCCTGATATGATCCAGGTTCACCAGGCGCATCGTGTCATCTCCACAAGTATGGTGTAGCTCTTCCCGGATCCAGTCCGGATCGGGGGTGGTATCGGAACAACCGCAGGTCAGGAGCGGAACGCCTATGCCCGGAACCGCGTAGGTATTGACCAGCCCGAAAATTTTTTGCAGCACTTCCATGCAGCCGACGCCGAGTACCGCATCAGCCTGTCCGCTTTCGATCAGCCGGGTGGCAAGCGTCGTTCCTTCCGATACAATGACCTTGTACCCGAGACCTTCGGCTTCTTTGATGAGCCCGGCAATTGTGCACTTTCCGCATTCGTTGCATAAGAGTCCGAATTCATCCACTTCGGCACGGCATACCCGGCTGTTTTTCAGGCACTGGGGAAGAAGAAGAATTCGTCGTTCAAACGGGACCGCCCCGACGATCGGATGCCATACGGCGTTTCCGCAACAAAGCATGACAAAGCCCAGGTACCTCTCTTCCAGCGCATGTTGCTTCGTCAATGCCCTTGCCATAACGGAAAGATCTTCCCACGAGGCCGGAGGGAAGGCCGGATGCATCCTCACATATTCACCGGCATTCATGCGGATTTGCCGGCGGATGTCGACATCAGCGGGAATCTCAAGGGAAGGGGTCATGTGATCAGGTACCATCGGCGTGCAATTGTTATCCGTAGCTTCCCAGCCCGAAAAAGGCATTACGCTTGGCGAAACGGTATATCCAGCGGGATTCCGGTATTACCGGGCAGGAGGCATGGCTGCAGACGGCAGGGGCTGTTCGCAGTTGTTCCTCCATAGCCGGTCTTCCCGATGTGTTCAATGCCTGATGACGTCCGGCCAGTTCTGCCAGCCATCGCGGTTCCTCCATCAGGATGCAACCCCGGGTCCGGTGGTGGATTCCCTCTTTCAGATCCTGCAGGAAACGGGATGTGTCGTAGGTTTGCCCGAGGTTTTCTGCGCCCACCTGTCCGCAGGAATACTGGATTACCGGGCACGGCTCAATATGACCCCAGGGATTTATGTGGTGGCTGAGGCCTTCTGCAGCCGGGCAAAACGGGTTTCCATCGGCATCCCAATAGGAATCGATGAGGATCACGGGGAATTTTTTTCTGCCCTCAACAAGAAAAACCCGGAGTTGCCTGATCTGTTCTTCCGACAATGCGAGTTCATAACAGGGGTGTTCCCCGACGGGGCGATAGAGGTAATACCACAGGTAAAGTACCCCGCGCTGGTGCATCATCTGTACAAATTCATGGGACAATGCCATCTCCAGGTTCGACTGGCATACGCTGATGGCCACACCGGTGATCAGGCCATTGCCGACGGCGTTTTCGATGCCGCGGAGGGCGTGCCGGTAAACGCCTGTTCCGCCGCGCCGGATATCGGCCACGGTTTCGTTCCCCTCGAAACTGATCAGGGGGGTCACGTTGGCGCAGCTCCTGAGCTCTGCCGCTACCCGGTCGGTCAGCAGGGTTCCGTTGGTGAAAAGTTGGAAGTACGATCGGGGGTGCCGCCTGAAAATCGTCACCAGGTCGGGGTAAAGCAGGGGTTCCCCCCCCAGGATGCCGAAAAACCAGGAACCCCTGTCGTTGCTGTCGCGGATGATCCGGTCGGCTAATTCAAGGCTCATGTCGCGGGTTCCGGAGTTTTGTGATATCCAGCATCCCTGGCAGGCCAGGTTGCACCGGTTGGTCACCGAGATGAACTGGAATGCCGGGAAGGCCGATCCATTTCTTCTTCTGCGGTCAAACTGCCGGAAGGTACGGGCTCCCGTCAGGCCAAACTTCAGGAAAGCCAGAAGACATCGTTTATCGGTTCGGAGAAGGTTGCGAAAGAGTGACATCAGATGGTACCGGGTTTCAGTGATATTACTGTTTGTAAGGGCATGAACGCGGATAATGGAAGGACCGTGGTTATTCCGGCCCGGTCCCGGCTTCCCGCAGCGCCTGGATTCTCTCCTTTTCCGCTGTATTCAGTGCTTCTTCCCGCAGGATCGATTGCCGCTTCCTCTTCCTCTGTTCGAGGGTCTGATAAATATCACTTCCGAGGATCGTTTCAGTATCTTTCTGCAAACGTTGCAACTCGGCAGTTTCATCTACGCGGTCCGATCCGCCGATGGCGCCACCACCGGTAAATTTCGGGAAGACAATGGCGACCCTGGGGCAAATTCTGGCGCAGGCCGGACAGTTGTTCTTGCAGTTCCGGGGTTGGACGACCCCGACCCGGCCGGAATCTTTCCGGTAAACGCCGAAGAGGCAGAAATCGGCACACTGACCGCAGCCATTGCACCGGGTTTCATCGATAACCGGATACCAGGAGGGCCAGGAAGGGTCATGCTGGTCCAACACCTGATTCAATGGGTTCCCCGTCGTGGATGCCGGATCGCCGGTCTCCGTTCCGTTACCGCTGACCCTTTCCGGGGCCGCCTGCTCAAATTCGGCCAGTACGGTTCCAAACAGGGAAAGGTCGTCTTCAAGCAGGTTGAATAAACGGATGTTGTTTGTATGGCCGATCCCGTAATAGTGGAGGATAAGGTTCACGGTACGCCGACGGCAGGCCACCAGCAGGATTTGCCGCGCTTCGCCGGCCAGGGTTTTCAATTCCGGATCCTTCCCGGCACATATTCCGCAGAGGTCGCTCAGGGTGACGATCCGGGAATGGCGGACAGTATCCAGCATGCCGGCAACAGCTTTCCATTCCGGCTGTTCCCGGTTGGCCCGGCAATC
Organism: Bacteroidales bacterium; assembly: GCA_035403625.1. Taxonomy (GTDB): domain Bacteria; phylum Bacteroidota; class Bacteroidia; order Bacteroidales; family FEN-979; genus CAIVAT01. Next base: position 6,748 of record DAONFN010000002.1, on the reverse strand, counting down.
GCAGAACAGAATGACGTGATCGTTCATCAGTGGATGGTATTCAAAATGGGATGACAAAACTATCTAAAAGTCACCGCTTCTTACCGGAATATTCGTTAAACCGGATAAATATCAGGTCGTAATACGGAAAAATGTCCCCCCACCCCGACAGGGTCCCCCTACCCCGACAGGGTCCCCCCGGATTCCGTATCTTTATCGCCCGAAAATATACCTGTCCGTGGCAACTCCATACGCATCAGGTCATTAAATAGTACACTCATGATCTTCGACCGTTCCGAATATGAAGAGAAACTCCTGCTCCTTAAAGAAAGAGAGAAGGAACTGAAATGCCTCTACAAGGTAAATGAGATCATCAATGAAAACCTTCCGGTCGATGACTTCCTCATGGAAATCGTCAAGCATATCTGGGGCGGGTGGCAGTTCCCGATGATCCTGCGGGTGAAAATCGAATACAATGGCCGAACGTTCCGGGAGGACGGCTGGACCGAGACCGGATGGTCGCAGTCGGCCGATATCGTGATCGACGACCGGATACTGGGGAAGATAGAAGTGTTTTACACCCAGTTCCGGAAACTGACGGGCAACAGCCAGTTTCTCCCGGAAGAACAGAGGCTGCTGAACACCATCGCCGCCCTGATCGGAACCTACATCTTCAATAAAAAACTGCTGAAAACCATCGAAACCCTCGAACAGGAAAGTCCTGCGAATGACCTGTCCGGTGAAGACCTTTCTGCACTCCTTCCGGAAAAGCCAGATGTACACTGGAAGTGGCGCGATGAAATGGTCCGCGCCATGGCCGGGAAACTCGACCTCGTCCGGTATGGCGTCGAAGCATTTTACCTCATCGGCAGCGTAAAAAATGCGACTTCAGGCCCCGGAAGCGACATCGACATCCTCCTCCATTTCACAGGAAATGAGGGACAGGAAAGGGAACTCAGAACATGGTTTGAAGGCTGGAGCCTCTGCCTGGCAGAAATCAACTACCGGAGAACCGGATACCGTTCAGACGGACTGATCGACCTTCACTTGGTCACCGATGCCGACCTGGTGAAGCGGGATAGCTTTGCTTCGATGATCGGGTCGCTGAGCGACGGGGCACGGCTCATCCGGAAAAGAAACCCCTGAATCCTGTCAACCCGCCGAAAGAGTGCGGGTGGCGGCCGCCGGGTCGTTGAGCGGGATCCGGACGAGCGACAACCCCGGCCCGTCTGTCGCTGCATTGAAGGCATACGTATCGCCGATTTTCTCCGACCAGTTCCCCGTGATCCGCGCCGACTCATGCACGTGCCCGTGCAGCGTGATCATCGGACTCCGCTCTTCCATGAACCGTTTGATGGCGATGCTGCCGATATGGACATCCAGGGGAACATGCTCAACCATCATCCCGTCGAGCGCAGCCCGGTCAAGAAGCGTCTGATACGGAGGCGAATGGAACAGGAAAACGGCCTGCGACAAGTCATCTTCTCCGGCCAGTGCCGCCAGGTCCTTTTGAATCGTCGCAAACTCAATATCCACGCCGGTATCGACCGTACGGGAGCCTTCCGTCGGGGGTACACAGCCGGGATCGACATACCTCGATACATCGTACCGTTCCCAGTCCTTCAATCGGAAAGGAGTGGGCGGGATGCAGGCGTATCCGTAAACCGTGAATTCACCAAAGGCCTTCTTCCGGTTATGCATGTAATGCCACAACCCTTCGGCCTCGCCAAGGAAAAGGTGTTCCTCTTCAATCGCCGGATCATCATTCCCCATAATGATAAAGACCATCGGGTAATGGCTTCCCATCTCATCCCTGAGCCGCCTGAACTCCGGGATCAGGTATTCCGCAAAAAAATCTTCGGTGGCAACCATCCGGGCAAAATGGGGCATGAGATCTCCGCCGATGAAAAGGGCCGGCGGTTCATCATGTCTGACCTGTCTGAAAAGCTCCGCATACCGGTTCTTTCTTCCGTGAAGGTCGGTTACAAAAAAAACAGGGTTCATTTTTTCCATCCTGGATGGCAGTCTTCTGGCGCTGCCGGATGCAAAGCTAGAGCGATTATCAATCGCTTTCACCGGAAATCTGATTTTGGCTTTTGTTCGTGAGACAGTGTTTTCAAAAACGAAGTGAATTGAAAACAGATGTCGAACAATCCCGCGAAGCGGAGGGTATAATACCCCGCTGCTCTGCGGCGGAATAAGGGCCCTGGCCCGATAGCTATCGGGCTGGCCCAGGGGTTTATACCCGTGACTGCAGGCGCCCAGCGGGTTTATTTTTACTTTTACCGGATGATGGGAATTTTTTACCGGATGATCGGTTTCCTGACGTTTCTCCTGGCCGCCCCGGTCGTGCAGGGACAGGTTGACCCTGTGATATCCGTGCTTTCAGAGGAGTTTGTTTTCATGGATGCCCCTTTCCGGCAGTGCCACGCTTCCACCCTGGCGGAGACAGTCCGGGGAGATATACTCGTTGCCTGGTTTGGCGGAAGCTATGAGGGAGCGGCAGATGTGTGCATCTGGTCGTCGGTCCTTCATGGTGACCAATGGTCGGTTCCCCTGCGGATCGCCTGCGGATCGGATACGGCAGGAAACCCGCTTCCCTGCTGGAATCCGGTGTTATTCGCTCCGGGCGATTCCACCCTCATTCTCTTCTACAAACAGGGAGTATCCCCGCGGGAATGGAAGGGGATGTATGTCGTTTCGACCGATGGAGGCAGGTCGTGGTCGGAAGGGATCCGGATGATAGGCGCCACCGGCCCTTCGAAAAACAAGCCGCTCATCACACCGTCAGGGTGCTGGCTAAGTCCCTCCAGTACCGAAAGCGACCGCCGCTGGCAGGTTTTCATGGAACGTTCGGCCGACCGGGGAAAAACCTGGGCGAAGATCCCCGTCGATACCGGCAACCCTGCAAAAGTCATCCAGCCCTGCCTGCTGACACTTCAGGATGGCAGCCTTCTGGCCCTGTGCCGGAGCGACCGCGACGCGATCGTGGAGAGCCGCTCGCTGGATGACGGGAAATCCTGGAGCCCGCTCCGGGCGACGGAAATCCCCAACCCGAATTCAGGCATCGATGCCATCACCGTGGAACCGGGGATGCACCTGCTGGTTCACAACCCGGGCCATACGGGGAAAGAATGGTGGGAAGGCAGGAACCGGCTGGCTATATCCCTTTCGGGCGACGGCATCACCTGGAAGCAGGCGCTCCTCTTAGAAGATCACCCGGATGGCGAATACAGCTATCCCTCGGTGATCCGAACCTCAAACGGCGTCATACACATCACCTATACGTACAACCGCTCCCGGATCAAACATGTCGCCCTGAGGATCAGGAATTGACCGCTGTCTGAGCCACGACGGAAGGGCGTTTCACAAAGGATCTCTTGTCGACCGGGAATAAGTCGCTACCTTCGCCGTCACGATCCGGCTACCCGCCACCAAACTCCTGCGATCCATGATACTCGAAGAAACTTACCGGTACCTGCTGACGAACCAGAAAGACCGCCTCGAAAACCTGACGCTTACCCGGGTGCAGATCGGGATGTTCCTGACCGCAGTGGGACTTTCCGACGGGGGCCTGGGTATGGCCGGTACCCTGCCGGATGCTGAACCGCACTGCACCGGGACTACCCGCGATTTCGGGGATTTTACACCCGGCCATATCGTCGGGAAACGAGTCACCGAACTCTTCGAAACCCAGAAACAGTCGGGCCTCATCTCCTCGCTCCGGATCGCGGTGCTGAATGCCATCTCTTCCCGGGAACTGGCCGGCAACCGCTACCACATTCTCGAAGATACGGATCCTGTCGACCTGATCGATCCCGATTTCGATGGAACCATCACCATCGTCGGGGCGTTTCAGTCGTATATCCGGAAACTTTCAGGGAAACGCAGCCGGCTGAATGTCCTTGAACTCAACGAAAACGCCCTGTCTGCAGAACACCGGAAGCATTACATTCCCGCCGCCGGCTTTCGTGAGGTCCTGCCCGGGTCCGGTGTGGTGATCATCACCGGGCTGACCCTGGTAAACAATACGATCGACGGTCTTCTGTCGGCCATAACCCCCGGAACCCGGCTCATTGTGACGGGCCCTTCCAGCAGCGTGATCCCCGATGTGCTTTTCCGGCATCATGTCACGCATGTAGGAGCCACCCGGATTACCCGTCCGGATCTCCTCTTCGATCTTGTTGGCCAGGGCGGGGCAGGATACCACCTGTTCCGGTACTGCGCCCGGAAAATTTGTCTCGCCAGGGATCCCGTATAAAGGCGATCCCCTTACTTTGCCCGGATTTTTATACATTTGCCACCGATATGCAAAAATTTGCAATTCGGTTTATCCTGCGCGATCAGGTCCGCATTTTTGGGGACCTGATCAGCCGAAGAATAATATCCCCTGATGCGCAACCTGTAATCCGTAAGTAAATTCATCTACAATTCTATAAATCAATGAATTCAAAGAAAACCAAAGAGATCCTGAAAAAATTTGGAATAACCGAGATCAACAGCGGAGTCACAACCGGTACCCGGTGGTTCGATACCCCGGGAGATATAACTGAATCCCGTTCGCCGATTGATAACAGTTTGATTGCCAAGGTAAAAAATGCCACCCTCGAAGATTATGAACGGGTGATGAAAACCGCTCATGACGCGTTTCTTTTCTGGCGCGATGTTCCGGCGCCGCAACGGGGAGAGATCGTCCGGCAGATCAGCCTGGCCCTTCGCGAGGCAAAGCCGGACCTCGGTTATCTGGTTTCGCTGGAGATGGGGAAGATCTACCAGGAGGGGCTCGGGGAGGTCCAGGAGATGATCGACATCTGCGATTTTGCCGTTGGGCAATCCCGGTTGCTGAATGGGTTTACCATGCACTCCGAACGCAGGGATCATCGCATGTACGACCAGTATCACTCGCTGGGGATTGTCGGGCTGATCACCTCGTTCAACTTCCCGGTGGCTGTCTGGGCCTGGAACTCCATGCTGGCGGCCGTATGCGGCGATGTGATAGTGTGGAAACCCAGTTCAAAAACGCCGCTGTGTGCCATCGCTACGCAGAAGATCATCGAGGATGTGCTGAAAAAGAACCATCTTCCTGAAGGCATCTTCAACCTGGTGATCGCCAAATCGTCGGTGCTGGGCGACAATTTCGTGGCCGACCGCCGCATTCCGCTCTTCTCCATCACCGGTTCCACCCGGGTGGGAAAAAGAGCCGGGGCCATCATCAGCCAGCGGCTGGGCAAGGCGATCCTGGAACTGGGAGGCAACAACGCCGTGATTGTTTCGCGGTATGCCGACCTCAGTATGGCCATCGCCTCCACCGTTTTCGGATCGGTAGGTACCTGCGGTCAGCGCTGCACCTCCACCCGGAGGATCATCGTCCATAAAAAGGTTTACAACGAGGTCAAATACAACCTCATCAACGCATACGAGCAAGTCAGCCAAAAGATCGGAAATCCGCTGGATGAGCAAACACTGGTCGGACCCCTGATCGACCAGGCCGCGGTGCAGGCTTTTCTGCATGCCATCGAACAGGTGAAGTCGGAAGGGGGAAAAGTGTTGTACGGCGGTACGTTGGTGGAAGGAAAGGGTTTTGAATCGGGAAATTACGTGGTTCCCGCCCTGGTCGAAGCCGAAAACCATTACAAGATCGTTCAGGAGGAGACATTCGCTCCCATCCTTTACCTGATCAGGTATGACGGGGATATCGAAGAGGCGATCGCGATCAACAATGCTGTTCCGCAGGGACTGTCGTCGTCTGTCTTTACCCTGAACATGCGGGAGGCTGAAAAGTTCCTTTCCAATGCGGGTTCCGATTGCGGCATCGCCAACGTCAACAGCGGGACCTCCGGGGCGGAGATCGGCGGTGCGTTCGGCGGGGAAAAAGACACCGGAAGCGGCCGTGAATCGGGTTCCGACTCCTGGAAGCAATACATGCGCCGGCAAACCAATACGATCAATTACAGCAACGAATTGCCTCTCGCCCAGGGCATCAAATTCGAATTTTAACCCCACCCTAAATTTCGTTTCATGAAGGACCATGTAACTGAAGCGATCGCGCTTTTCCGGTCGGGATTGCACTGCTCGCAGTCTGTATTCGGCTCATTCAGCGAAGAATTCGGCCTACCCAGGGAAACGGCCCTGAAAATCGCCTGCCCGTTTGGAGGCGGTATCGGAGGGTATGGTAAAACCTGCGGTGCACTGACCGGCGCGCTGATGGTGCTGGGGTTGAAGCAGGGATCCTCGGAAGGTTCCGATTACGAAGCGAAGCTGGATTCGCGCCGTAAAGCCCGCGAGTTGATCGCCTACTTCGAAAAGCAGCACGGATCGAGCCAATGCAACGACCTCGTAGGTTTCGACCGGAGCAACCTGAGCGGGCCGGAACTGCTGGCCCGTCTTCCGCAAATCCATGATTTTTGCGGGAAATTCCTTGAGTCAGTCATTGTTTATCTGGAAGAAGAACTATAAGACGATTTCAATCCCAACTAATCTTTAAGGAGGACAACTCATGAACCTGCGAAAAATGTGGCTTAACATCAACGGAGTGAACCGGATGCTGATGTGTAACCCGGGGAAGGATACCCTGGCGGATGTCGTCCGCCGTATGGGGCTTACCGGAACCAAGGTAGGTTGCGACGTCGGCGTTTGCGGATCCTGTTCCGTCATTTTAAACGGGAAGCTCACCCGTGCCTGTACGAAAAAGATGCGGAACATCGACGATTACAGCATGGTACTCACCATCGAGGGGATCGGAACCCCCGCCAACCTGCACCCGATCCAG
>DAONFN010000001.1:0-50833 GCA_035403625.1 Bacteroidales bacterium | reverse complement strand
GACATCGTTCAGGATTTGCTGATCTCACCCATTGCGGTCGGCTATTTCTTCGTCGGCCGGTTTATCCTGGCCAAATCCCTCTATGCCTCCGAAAAATGCGACAACTGCGGAGCCTGTATCGCCGGGTGCCCCGTCAAGGCAATCCTGACGGTCGACGGACGCCCGTTCTGGTCGTACCGCTGTGAAAGCTGCATGCGGTGTATGAACACCTGTCCGAAGCGCGCGATTGAAACGGCCCACGGCTACATCATCGGCATCATGTGCCTGCTCAACATGGGAATCATGGTTTGGTTCTGGCAGGGTGTCGGCCGGTTTATCACAATCCCTGCGGATAATGGATGGGCACAGGCGGCTGTCACCCTCACGGGCTGGGTCCTTACCTTCCTGGTAATGGTCATCTCTTACCGCATTTTCCATTACCTGCTGCGGGTTCCCGGGATCCGGGAACTCTTCTACTATACCTCCGCCACCCGGCTGGCCTTCTGGCGACGTTACCGGGCTACTCCTTCTCCTTCCCCGGCCGGATCACATGGCCGCCAGGGCTGACCTGCAGCGCAAGGATGCTCTTCGTAAGGGTCAAATTCCCATTGACCACCAGCACTTTATTAGCGGCAACGGTGAGAATGGCCCCCGGATGAATGTCGAGGTCGTTACATACCGCCGGGCTCCCCGCAGGCTGGTTCACCACCGGGTCGTTGGCAACGTCTGGAATAACCACATTCTGGATGGCCGTAGGAACCGAACCTCCCGCCCAGTTCCCCGGGTTGTTCCAGTCGGAACTGACCGCTCCGGTCCACATAGGGCCGTAGGTCGCGGTAACCGACACATCATCAAATCCCCAGTAGTAGTCATAGGCACCCGTGTAATTCCATTTGAACAATACCTGGGAGTGACCCGCCACCTCCGGGATCACCATGGCGAAATGCTCCGGGTTGGTTGCCGAGGTTGAGGTCCATTGATAAAGAGTAGTCCAGGTCGCTCCGTTGTCGATGCTGTAAGCCACCGAGCCAACCGACGAACTGAACTGCCTGAAGTAATGGTCGAACTGCAGGGCTACCGAGGTGTAGTCGGTAAAATCGAAAACCGGGGAGATCAGGTCGGCATCCTGGACTCCGGATGCCCCGTAAGCGTCGCTGTTGATATAGGCATAATTGCCGGTCAGCGCCGGAGCCCAGCTGCCATAGGCCGGGTCAACGGAACCGAATTGCCAGGTGTTCCCGGATCCGGCATAATCCACCTGGGACCAGCAAATGGGGATCTCTGCCTGGTAAAATTCCTCGGTATAGGGCGGGTAATGGGCCCCGCAAAGGGTAGTGCCGTGATTGATGATGCCGGCGGAATAAACATATCCCGTCAACACCGACCAGGCTTTGTAGTAATAGGTTGTTTGCGGAGAAAGGCCGGCGTGGCTGAAATTAAGTCCGGCTCCATTGTAGATCACCGTTCCTCCTCCGGGCAGGGTATTCCCAGGCGAATAGACGGTCCCGGTTACGGGTGTGCCAAATGAGTTGACCGAATTTACCGCGATGATGACCGGACTCCCGGAGGGGTTTTTTGTCCAGGTGAGGGTTAACTGCGTGGAACTTGCCGGCGTAACGGTCAGACTTCCCGGACGGTTCGGATCGCAACCGATCACGCAGAACACGATGTTTCCACCGTTTTCTTCAATGTTGACGAAGGCTTTGCCTGTGTTATTGCCGGCCCACGATTTCTGGCTCGGAACGGTTGCATCACTGAAGGTGGTCGCGTTCCCTGATCCCGGCCAGGGACAGGCATTAGTATTGATATTCGATCCGGAACTCAGCATGATCCCACTCGCGGTCGATGACATGGCCGACATCGGGTACATCCCCTGGTGGGACCCCGCATTGATAGTATAAGTGTTCGATGCAATGTAATTGCCATCCACGTGGTAGATCAGCATGCCATGCCCCGGACAATAGGCATTGAATCCGGTAAGCTGCTTATTCTCACACAGGTAATACTCGTTGGGCGTGGTGGTGTTGACCTGGATCACATCGGGGTAATAAACAATGTCGCGCAGGGTGATATCCGCATTCGAACTCACCGTCGTAGCCGTGATCCAGTTGTAAACCTTCGACTTGGTGTAGGCATTGTGCTGGGCGGGTGTATCCCCGCTGTTGTTCCACGATCCTCCGGCCATCAGGTCCCACGATCCGGTGCCGTCGTACTGGCCGTTGGTTTCGTAATCGGTGTCATAATAGTCCGGCGCCCCCAGCGAATGCCCGAATTCGTGGCAGACCACGCCGATGGCAGAGATGGTGGTCCCGCTTCCCCCGCGCAATTCGCACGAACAGGCATAGCGTGCCACCGTTTTGCCATCGAGCGTTACGGGTGTTATATATCCTGCATGTGCCCAGATCGCATCGGCCCCTCCACCGGCTTCTTCTCCGTACCCCGCGTAAATCACATAGATACCATCCACAGATCCGTCGTTGTCATTGTCAAAATCGGCATAGTTCACCGCAGGATCGGCCAGGTTAACCGCTTCGGTGATCAGTTCTCCGGCCCGGTAATCATCCCAGGGGGTGTTGGTTCCGTAATAGGCCATATTGTGGGCCGCTGTGTAAGGACCGACGACGGTGGTATTCAGGGTAAACTGACCATATGAATTTTCCAGGTAAAGATCGCGGACACTTCCGGTGGAATTATATCCCACCTGGTTCATCAGGTTGTCGAAATCAGTCTGGGTCTTGGTAAATGAAAGATCGGTGTACCCGATGAGGATGACCAGCATCTTGTTCACACCGGTGTGGTTGAATCCCGTTGCTGCCCCGGGCTGCCGCTGTTTTCCCAGCGATTTCAGGTACCCTGTCTGCTGCCGGCTGTAGCGAAGGTTCTTCCCGGTACGCGACAACAGCGAAATCTCCTGCAGCCCTCTTGCGTCGTTGTTATGCGCCAGCAGCCCGGATGGCACCATGTCGCCGTTCCTTCCCTGTACTGCATATTCCCAGCCGCCGGTCGCGTTCCGTAAAAGGGAATAATGATCCGGGGTTTCAGCCCATCTCACGTACTCATCCCCCATCATCCGCAAAGTCAGGGTGGTTCCATCCTTCTGCCTGAAATCGAACGGGTAGGGTGATGCTGTCACGGCAAAGGCGGCGATGCGGAAACCCATTGTCAACATCACAGGAAAAACAATCCAAAGGAGTTGGAAACGAGACGCTTTCATAAAAGAAGAATGGTTGGTTGTATGAATACAAAGGTAAACAGTAATTCAAACGGTATTCATTTCTTTTACATCGGGATAAATACTTTCCTGACGATGGTCTGCCGATCTGTCACTACTTTAACAATATAATACCCCGGCCGCTCATCCATCGGGACGGTAGTCTCCGTGCCGGACAGGCGTTGATGGATCATCTCCTGTCCCAGAATATTGAATATCGACAATTCTCCATCTGACATACAGCCATTTTCGCTCTTTATCCTGATCTTCTTCCCGGTGATCCAGATGGCCAAGCATGAGCGGTTATCCTCATTCCCGATCCCGAACGGCGCTCCGAAGTGAAGACGGAAACGCTCCGGCACATCCCCCGGCGATGCCGAGAAGGAATAAACCGGATTGCTCTTCAGGTCCTGGGTCATCCCCGTTTTCAGGTCTTCCAGGTAAACCCGGCTGCTCAGCCCGAATCCGGTGACTCCCGGGGAGGTGATCGTGAACCCGGCGGTGACTCCGGCTTTGATGCTTACCGGCACAACGAGCTCGTCTGAGGGCTGGGTGTACCGTACGATCGAATATTCCCTGCTGCCGGAAACCGACCAGATCTCGGGGGCCTCGTCATAGAAGCTGCGCAGTTTTTCGCTGCCGCCCGGCACGAACGCCGGGTTGAAAGCTACGATCATCTCGTCGCTGTAAGCATTAGCGGTTGAGGTAAGCTGCAGCCGCACCGCGGATGGATCTTCGTCGGTATTTTTCAGCCAGGCCTGCGTGCTGTGTACGCGAACGGCATCGGTCATCCCCAGACTTCCCGCCGAGGTCGCTTTCACGAAAAACGCCTGTCCGGAGGCTATGTACCGGCTTGTGCCGTTGGTACCGGAACCGGTAGACGAGTTGAACACGCCGTAGTTGCCGGCATTGTCGTTATAGATCCAGTAATCATACCCGCTGCCGTTCAGGGCCAGGTTCGTCCGGCTCCAGCCGCCGGTTGCCTGCCAGTCAACCGCCGACGGGTAAGGATTCCCGGCCAGGTTGAATTTGTTCGAATTAATGGACACCGGGCAGGAGATACTCCCTTCGTTGAGACTGCCCGAAAATTGATGGGTGACGGGTGACCCTGTGGTCCAGCCTGTATTATAGGCCGCCAGGTAACCGCGTCCGGGAGTCATTACAGGAGGGGTGGACGTTCCGAATCCTGCATTATTGCCCGTCTCATCGATCGTCCCGTCATTGTAGTCGCCGTTCTCTTTCCGCAGGTTCACCCAGTAAAGGCCTGTGGAGGTGTCGGCATTCGGATTCCAGTAATAGAAATCCCAGTTCCAGGATGAAGATCCGAAACTGAGCGGGGTACCTGTCGGCGCCGGTGAAAACTCCGTCCAAACGGGCTGAGCCAATACCGGTGAGGCGAGAAAATGCCATTTCCAGTCGTTGGCAATATACCGCTCTGCTGTGCCGGGTACCCCTCCGGTGGAATGGATCAGCGAACCTGTGCCCGTCACATCCGATTTGATCACCAGTCCGGTTGTTCCGGCGTTGTTGGTGAGTAAGCCGTTAACGGTGAACTGTCCGTTGGAAGCCACGATGACCGATCTGCCGGAATTGATCGTCAGGTCGGCTGTGGTCACGGCACTTGAAATTGTGCAGGTTCCGTCAATTATCGTGCTAACCGTAGAAGCCGGTACGGCGCCTGTGCTCCAGCGGGCGGCATCCGTCCAGTTGCCGGTTCCTGTAAAGGTCGGTCCCGTAACCGTGAGCACGCCCGATACATACGTGCTCCCGTCCCAGAGTCCCCCGCCCCCCGCACTGTATCCCCCGTAAACATACGACGAAGAGCCACGCTTGTAACGCATTGCATAGTACCAGGTTCCCGGGGCGGTAATGGAAGCGCCCAGGTTGGCCATATACTCATCATTATTGCCGTTATCGACGTTGTAGGTGGCCGGCACCCAGTTGGTCCAGCCGGACGGATCGGTGTTCGACGTGCTGTAACCAACCCAGCTCTGCATGCCGGCTCCTGCGCCGGCCCCGGGTGTGACTCCGCCGAGGTAAACCTGGCCGTAAACGTTAAATGTCCCTCCCAGTGCGATATTCCCGTTTGCGGGCCATTGCAGGTTGCCCCAGGTAATGGAGGGAACGGTTTCGGCCAGCTGGATATCCGTCAGGTTGGTACTGGCGAAACCGGTGATCTGGATCGAGGTGGAAGTGCGTGTACCCACAGTCGGATAGGTCCAGGAACCCGATTTATACATCCCGGCATTGAGGTTGCCGGTGAGGGTTCCGGCATCCAGATCATCGTTCACAAAGTTGAAGGTCGCGGTGCAGGAGGTAAAAGTGCCGGTTGAAGGGAACGACCAGTAACGGTTCACACTTAAGCTCCCGTCCAGGGTGGAGGCGCCGATGCTTGTATGATCACCGGCAGTTGTTTTCATGGAAATGGGTCCTGTAGCCGTTATGCTGCTAATCGGGAATGACAAGGCAACCGGTGCGTATCTGGTTGCATCGCCGATTTGGAAAGTTCTGTTTTCAACAGAAGTATTCCCCGTCCAAAGATATTTCTGCAAGGTGCCATTTACCCAACCGTTGGTTCTGACAATTACACTATATACATCGTAAACTTTGCCGCTGCCGGTTGTCGTTACAATTCCGTTTATCAACTGGATGGCGTTGTCAGCCCTGAGTTCTATACTGGTCGTGACGCCTGAGGTATTATCAATGGTAAATCCTCTCAGCTTGGTGTATGTGCTTCCGCCGACAGATTGCGGGGAGGACCCGTTGAATTTTACCATGGCCGAAGTACTGGAATAGGTAAAATCAAAGCTGCCATGCATCGTCCAGTTACCCTTGACTTCCAATACCGAATTGGCTGCCGACATTTTCAACGTAGCTCCCGATTGAATGGTGATGTCCCTGCAATAGGCTGTTGCGGAGGTGGAAATATCCGGGAAGTTGGTCACGCCTGCGGGAATGTAAACATCGGTGGTTGTGGTCGGGACACTGTTGTTGCACCAGTTTCCGGCTGTGTGCCAGTTGGTGCTGACGCTCCCGGTCCACACACCGGAACACTCCACCACTTGCACATCATCAATCCCCCAAAAATAGGAGCCGGTGGCATCATCAAAATAGTTCCATTTGAACTTCACGTTGCTTTGTCCGGCAGCCCCGGGAACCAATATAGCGACCGGGATGTTGTTCTGGTCGGTCGTGTAGGTTGCCAGCAGGTTCCAGTTCAATCCGTTGTCGGCAGTGTAATATACACGGGCAATGGAACTCCAAACGGCATCACCGTCGTAATGCTGATTGAACTTCAACACTACTGTACCATGGGAAGAAAAGTCGAATGGCGGGGAGATCAGGTCGGAGTTGTAATTCACCGGGGAACCCGGGCTGCTCATGAAATAGGCATACGGGGAGGTCAGGAGGGTGGGTGGATTGCTTGAATTGGAGGTGCTTCCGAACAGCCAGCTCCCGTTGCCGGTGTTGTCGATCACCTGCCAGCAGTCGGTGTTGTCGAAGGTGCAGATGTATGGGAAAGAGTTCAGGGCCTGGCAATCGGTGGTGGCGCTGATCGGGGCCAGCCCGGCCGAGTACTGCGCACTTCCGTTTACCGACCACGCCTTGTAATAATATTTGGTATTGACAGACAACCCGGTGTGATTATACCCTGAAGCCGATCCGTTATAGAGAACCGTCCCTCCTGCCGGCAGGGCGTTTCCGGCGGAATAGGCGGTGCCGTCCTCGGGCTGCCCGAATGTTCCGGTGGAAGAAACAGCAATCAGCACATTGTCGTTGGCTGCATTTTTGGTCCATCCGAGGTTGATCTGTGCCGAATTGGCTGCATAAGCCGAAAAGGCGGTCGGGTCGATCACGGTCACGGCTGCCATGTCGCTCTGCCACATGCCCCGTCCGAACGTCCCTGCCTTGATCCGGTTGTTCGACGGGTTGGCGTCGTAATAGATCTCCAGTTCGCGCACATCCGCCGGCGGAAGCCCGTTGCTGAACAACATCCAGTTGCTCATGGTTGCGTCTTTGTACCAAACGCCGGTCTGGTTGCCTACATACAATCCTTCATTGGTTGTTTTATCGTAAGCCAGACAGTTGATGAAGAGGCCGGGCAGATTCCCGGTGATGTTCGTCCAGGTCGCACCTTTATCGGTGGACTTGTACACACCGTAATTAACGGTGGCATAAACCGTATTGGCATCCGTGGGATGGGCCACCAGGTCGGTCGGGGTGCCGCCACCGGGGAGCGTGCAGGAGGTCCAGGTCACGGAACCGGCGGCATCGTTGGCATTTTCGGTCCGTTTCATGGATCCGCTCCGTACGGCATAGAGCAGGTCAAGGTTGACGGGCGATTGTTCGATCACCTCGCAATTCACGGTCTCTCCGCTGGAGATCTTTACCCAGGTGGGGGGCGAAGAGGTGATATTGGTCGACCGCCACATGTTCTTATACCCCGCAAACAGGGTGGTGTGGACTGTATGGTGCAGGGCGTACGGCATGATCCAGTCGGCCGATTCATCAATGCCGTTGACCCCGTTGCCCCCGATCTGGGAATAGGACCCCATCGGCCCTGTCGTCGAACGGCGGATGGAACCGCTCACATAGGTGTCATAGCAATAATTCGTGTTGGCATAGTCAATTTCGCATTCCCCGCCGTCGCCGCCGCTGACCGTAGTAAAGGAGGTCCCTGTCATGGTTGCGCCGCAGCCGTTATCCTGGCATCCGAATATGCAATAATTGACATTGGAAACACCCTGTCCGAACTTGTAAACCTGGGTAATGGCCAGTCCTCCCGTCAATTCCGTGAAGGTCGTGCCTCCGTTGGCGGTATAGTAAAGCCCCCCGTCGTTACCGTTGTAGAGCCTCCCGTCAAGGGGCGACCATTCGAACACATGGTGATCAGCGTGAACCGGAAAGGCTGTTCCGGAACAAGTGCCGGCCCAGATAGCCTTGATAGCCCAGGTAGCCCCGCCGTCTGTCGACTTCCAGATGTCAACGCCACCCACATAAACCGTATTGATGTTCGACGGATCAACGGCAATGCAAAGGTCGTAAGTGGCTTGTGTCGTGGTTCCCGTTCCGTCGCAGTTGCTGCTCAGGATGTTGGGTGGGCTGGCGGCCATGGCCGTGAAGTTCACCCCGTAGTCGGTCGAGCGGTACAGGCTCAGAAAGGTGTTGTCCGATTTGGTCAACACCAGGTAAACGTACGACGGATCAGCCGGGGAGACGCCGATCACCGAACGCGAACCGGTTCCTGAAGGAAGGGAGGTGTTTTTCGTCCAGGCATCGCCGGTGTTGGTTGAGCGATAGAATTCAGCCGGGGTGATGCTCCGGGCCGCATACACTACGGTCGGGTCGCCGGGCTTGAATTTGATATCCTTGAAGTCGCCCGATTGCTTCTGGCTCCAGGAGGTTCCTCCGTTGGTGGTTTTATAGATCCCCGCGCTGGTGGCGGCAAGGATGGTATTCGGATCGGACGGAAGCATGACCATGGCGCCGACCGTCACATTTCCCATCCCCGCGGATACCTGCGACCAGGTAGCCCCCCCGTCGGTGGATTTGTAAACGCCGATGCCGGGGGCGTTGGCCGCGTCACGGTCGCCTGTTCCCAGGTAAATGATGTTCGGGTTGCTGGGGTGAACCAGGATGGAAGATACCCCCAGGGTGGGAAGATTGTTGCTGAGGTTTGTCCAGACCGTCGAATTGCCGTTGAGGCTGGTGGTTTTCCAAAACCCTCCCGAAGGGGCTCCGACGTAGATCGTGTTTGCATCGGTCGGGTGAAAGGCGATCGCGTTCAGCCGCCCCATGCCGGTCGGCTGTCCCGAGGTATTTCCCACGTAAGCGGTGGGCCCCAGGCTGACCCAGTTCCCGGCCGCGGAACTGGTTGCATCAAGTTCAGCCATATATTTGTCGTATACGCTTTTAACGTACCCCGGTGCTTGCAGCCGGCCATCGGGCAGAACCCGGTGCTTGTTGATGTATTCCCAGCGTTTAAAAACCTGGTATCCTTCTCCTTCGCTCTCCTCTGTTCCCTCTTCTTCGGTTTCCCCGGTCTCCTCTGCCTCCTTTTCTTTGATCTTCAGTCGCTTTTCCCAGTATTTATAGAACGCTTTCTGCACGTCCTGGAATCGGGAATCGGGATCCTGCATCAATTCGAACCATGACCGTTTTCCGGCCGGACTACCGGCACGCGAAGGCTTTTGCGCGGCGGCCTGAAATCCCAGAATGATAAAGAAAATAACTATTAAGCATTTTGTGAAATTCCGATAAAGGTTGTTCATGGTTGGTTTTCAGTTGATTAATAAACAGAAAAAGCGTTTCCGGAGAAGCTGCACCCGGCATTGCCTGCTGATAACCCGATACCGGAGGCAGGCTTAAAATCCCGGTCTCCCGATAAATTCTATCAACTGGTCAAAGTTATTTACTCCCCGTGTTTCGTTCCCTAACCGAATTGCGGACAAAATGCGGACATGCCCCTGCTTTTCAGGGCAAAGTCAGGGCTAAAAGTTTGTCAGATAGGTTTCGAGGGAGGTTTCTGGGGTCAGGTTCATCTTTTTCCGGATCCGGTAGCGGGTCTTCCGGATCGCCTCCTGGGTAACATTCAGGTTGCCGGCAATCTGAGAGCCGGAAAGGTTAAGACGGAGGTAGGCACAGAATTTCAGTTCCGATTTGGTCAGGGTCGGGTGCTCTTTGACCAGGTTGGCCTGGAACGATTCATGAACCTGGGTGAACTGCTGGTTGAAGAGCACCGATTCCCCGTTCTGGTTTAGTTGCATTTTAATGCTGGCGATGATTTCATTCACCTTCTGAATATGATCTTCCCCGTTTTGATTGCTGAAAGAATCGCGGATCCTTCTGCCGATATCGGTCAGCAGTTCGTTCCGTTGTTCGACGCTCATCACGTGCACAAGTAGTTCCCGTTCTTTGTATTGCAGTTCCTCGGCCATCTTTTCAATACGCAGGCGGTCAATTTCCTGGTCTTTTTTCATTGCATCGATCTGCAGGTCCTTAATCTGTCGCACATTATCGGCTAATTGCCGGCTCTTCCGGAGGTTCTTTCGCTGCAGAAAAAGAACCGTAAACAGCAACCCGATCAGGAATACCGACATGATCAACAGCGCGATAAACAGTCTTTTAATGCGCATCGCTGCCTTGATTTGTGCCTGCTGCTGTTCAATGATCGATTTCTTTTTCTCATTCTCATACTGCAACTCCGATTGTTTCATGTCATTCCGGAGGCTCCTGTTGACCATCGTATCTTTGAGAATCGCAATGGTTTCCCGCTTCCGGATCTCTTCCCTGTAATTCCCCGACATGGAGTCTGCCTGAGCAAGAAACTTCAATGCTTCGGCTTCGGTTTCGATATCGTTGATTGCCCGGGCAAGGGCTACGGAATGCTGTAATAAATCCACCGCCGGACCAATAACCCCTTTCCTCAGGAGCAACTCTCCTTTAAACCCGCATAGCGTCGTCAACAGAACAGTATCCCCAACGGGTTCGGCAATCTTCATGGCCCGGTCAAGGAAAACCAGCGTCGAATCGTCATTCCCTTTTTCCTGGTGCAGCATGGCGAGTTGATAATAGATGATTTGCAGGGCTGTGCTGTCGTGCTCCCTGCAGAGTTCACCCACAAGTTCGTGAAACAGTCTCCCGGCTTTCTCCAGGTCGTCTTTTTCCAGGTACATCCGGGCCAGGTTGCCTTTGTTCTCGATCAGGTAATAAGTGTTCCCTGAATGCCTGTTGATCCTGATGGCAGCGTTAAAGAAACGTTCAGCACTGTCAAACTGATGCCGGTCGGTCTGGAATACTCCCAACACATTGTACACCTTGGCAAGTCCGGCACTGTCTTTCTCCCGTTCAAATAACAGAAGCGCTTTCAGATAGATTTTAAATGCCAGGTCGGTGTCGTCGTTCATCCGGATGCTGGCAATCCGCTCCAGACAACGTGCTTCCAGAAGCGTAAAATGATATTGCAGCGCCAGTGCTTGTGCAGCGGTGAACTTTTCAAGTGCTTCCTTGCACCTGTTCTGGCTGTTAAGCAGGTTTCCTTCCTCGAAAACGGCATTTCCTTCTCCCTCCTTATATCCGCAAGTCCTCGCTATCATACCGGCTTTGCGGATGACCTGCATCACACTGTCGGGATTTGCTATCTGGTACCGGGGGAGATGCCCCAGGATCCGGTTAACCCTGGCGGTATCGACTCTCCATGCCGGACTGCCAACCGCATAATTCTGATCCCCTTTCCTGTTTCCCGTGCAGGAAGCAAAAATCAGCGTCAGGGTGACGGCAATCAGACAGAGGTTCTTCATGGGTTTTTTCCCTGGGAGGCCCTGCAAATTTCATGAAAAATCCGTATTCTTGCGAAAAAACATGATTTTACCATGAAAACTAATGAAGTCGATCGCTATATAGAATCGTCGGCTGACTTTGCCCGGCCGATTCTCACCCATCTCCGCGAATTGGTTCACCGGGCTTGTCCCGACACCGAAGAAAAGATCAAATGGGGGTTTCCTCACTTTGACTATAAAGGAGTTTACGTCAGCATGGCATCCTTCAAGGAGCACTGTGCATTCAACTTCTGGAAAGCGAAGGAGATGGACGATCCGCATGGTTTACTGGCCGGCCGGGAGGAAAAGGCGATGGGAAATTTCGGGCGCATCCGGTCGCTGAGCGACCTACCCCCCGACAAGATCCTCCTTGAATACCTGAAACTGGCCAAAGAATTGAATGACCGCGGGATAAAACGGGTCACCACCCGTCCTTCCACAGCCGATAAAGAGTCGCTGGAAATTCCTGCCGACCTGGCCGCAGAACTCAACCGGAATCAGGCGGCCAGGCAGCATTTCGACGCATTTACCTACGGGAAAAAACGAGAGTACATCCTTTGGATCACCGAAGCGAAAACCGACGCTACGCGTGAAAAGCGGATCAGCACAGCCGTTGAATGGATCGCTGAAGGGAAAGTTCGGAACTGGAAATACCAATGATCCGCCTGCTCGACACCCTGGTCTCCGACGACCTGAAGGAGGTCTGTTTTGCCTGCGACCTTGAAAAATGCAAAGGCGCCTGCTGCATCGACGGGGATGCCGGCGCGCCTCTCGAAGAAGAAGAGATCGCGCTGATCGAGGACCATATCGAAGCGATCAAACCTTTCATGACTCCCGCCGGGGTCAAAGAGGTAGAAGAAGCCGGCGTGTTCGATTACGACGCGGAGGGAAAATTCGTCACTCCGCTGGTGGAAGGAGGCGAATGTGTGTTTGTGTATTTGGAAAACGGTATTACCCGGTGTGCGATTGAAAAAGCTTTCCGGGAAAAGGCGATTCCCTTTCCCAAGCCTGTTTCCTGTCACCTGTATCCGGTCCGGATCCGGACGACGCGCACCGGCGATCTGGTGAACTACCACGAATGGCACATCTGCCGGGATGCCCTTGTGCGGGGGAAAAATGAAAATCTGCCTCTTTACCGGTTTCTGGAAGAGGCATTGATCAGAAAATACGGAAAAGGCTGGTACGACCGGCTTTCTACGTTACTGCGTTAGCCCCGCCGCTTTGGGCCAGGGCGGCCCTTTTGGCGACAGCCAGGGAAGCGAATTCCTTGTCCATCATGAACAGCCCACCTTTGTCGTCGCCGGCCAGCTTGATCTGGTCGAGGATACTCCGTACGGTGCGCTCCTCCTCGATCTGCTCGGTGATGTACCACTGCAGATAATTGGCCGTGGTGAAATCCTTTTCCTTTACGCAAACAGCGTACAGATCGTTGATGGAAGCGGAGATGAATTCTTCGTGTTTCAGCACCTGCTGGAAGACATCGGAGAGCGATTTGAACTTACCGCCCGGAGCTTCCAGGGCCGGGATGACAGCGGTGCCCCCGCGGTCGTTCAGGTAATGAACCAGTTTGAGCATGTGGATGCGCTCTTCTTCGGTTTGCGCATACAGCCAGTTGGCCGCGCCGGGGTACCCATTCCGCTCGGCCCATGAGGCCATCGACAGGTAGATGCGAGAGGAGTTCTCTTCGCGTTTGATCTGTTCATTGATGGCTTTTTCAACGTTCTTGGCGATCATGGTGGTGTGTGTTGGAAAGGCAAAGGTAGGCAATAAATCGCACCATTGAAACAAGGCATCCACCGGCCCGATTTCATCAGCGCATCAGCACATCAGCACATCAGCACATTAGCACATCATCTCATCACCCTTTCAGCGCCTCGGCCCCCGAAACGATTTCGAGGATGGCGTTGGTGATGGCATTCTGGCGTGCTTTGTTGTAGGAAATGTTCAGGTCGCGCAGCAGGTCCTTGGCATTTTCGGTGGCTTTTTGCATGGCGGTCATCCGCGCCCCCTGTTCCGAGGCAAAGGAATCGAGCACTGCCTTGAAAAGCTGGATGCGAAGGGTTTTCGGGATCAGTTCGCGCACGATCGTTTCCTTGTCTGGCTCGAAGATATAATCCGTCTCCTGTTTTATTTCACCCGACTGCCGACTGCCGGCTGCCGACTCCGGACTGTTCTCCTGCGGAGCGATCGGCAGGTACTGCTCGACAATGAGCCGCTGTACCGCCGCATTCTTGAACTGGTTGTAGATCAGCTCAATGCGGTCATATTCCTGGTTGGCAAACCCTTTCATCAGCTTTTCCGCCAGTTCGGAAACATGGGCAAAGGTTAGCCGGTCGAAGAGTTCGTCGTGCGATTCCGCCACGTTGAATTTCCTTTTCCGGAAATATTCGGTGGCCTTCCGGCCGATGGTGAGGAGGGCGACGTTCCCGGCTGCATGCTGTTCCCGATATTCGTTGGCGATACGACCCGTCGCCATTTTCACGATGTTGGAGTTGAAAGCCCCGCAGAGTCCGCGGTTCGAGGCGATCACCACCATCAGGATCTTCACCGGTTTGCGGTCGGCCGAATAGATGTTTCCCTCCGTCTGGTCGATGCTGGCGCTGAGGTTCTGCAGGATTTCGCGCAGTTTGCCGGCATACGGCCGAAGCTTCAGGATGGCCGATTGCGCCCTGCGAAGTTTCGACGCCGCCACCATTTTCATGGCATTGGTGATCTGTTGGGTCGATTTAACCGAGGCAATCCGGGTGCGTACTTCCTTGAGTCCGGGCATGGGCGTTCGTTATTTCTTTTCCTCGTATTTCCGGCTGAGCTCGGTCGCCGCTTTTTCCAGGGTCTTCAGGTCCTCATCGAGCAGTTTCCCTGCTTTCAGGTTGGCCAGTACATCGGCGTGCTGCACCTCCATAAAGTGAAGAAATTCCGTTTCGAAATTCCCCACGCTCCGTATCGGGATGTTGCGTAAAAGTCCCCGGGTGCCGCAGAAAATGATGGCGATCTGCTTTTCGACCGTCATGGGGGTGTATTGCGGCTGCTTGAGGATCTCGACGTTGCGGGCACCTTTATCGAGCACGGCTTTGGTGGCGGCGTCGAGATCGGATCCGAATTTCGAGAAGGCTTCCAGTTCGCGGTATTCGGCCTGGTCGAGTTTCAGGGTGCCGGCGATCTTTTTCATCGACTTGATCTGGGCATTTCCCCCGACGCGCGAAACCGAGATCCCGACGTTGATGGCCGGACGGATACCGGCGTTGAACAAGGCGGTCTCGAGGAAGATCTGTCCGTCCGTGATCGAGATGACGTTGGTGGGAATGTAGGCGGATACGTCGCCCGCCTGGGTTTCGATGATGGGCAGCGCGGTCAGTGACCCTCCGCCTTTTACCATATCCTTGATGCTGACCGGCAGGTCGTTCATCTTCCGGGCAATATCATCGGAAGAGATGACGCGGGCTGCGCGTTCGAGAAGCCTCGAGTGAAGGTAGAAAACGTCGCCCGGGTAAGCTTCGCGTCCGGGGGGGCGACGGAGCAGCAGGGAGACTTCGCGGTAGGCCACGGCCTGCTTTGAGAGATCGTCGTAGATCACCAGCGCGGGGCGTCCGGTGTCGCGGAAAAATTCGCCGATGGCGGCGCCGGCGAACGGCGCATAGTATTGCATCGCGGCAGGGTCGGAGGCGGTGGCGGAAACCACTACGGTGTAAGCCATGGCCCCTTTCTCCTCGAGGGTACGCACAATGTTGGCCACCGTGGATCCCTTCTGGCCGATGGCCACATATATGCAGTAAACAGTCTCGCCCCTTTCGTGGAACTCCTTCTGGTTGATGATAGTATCGATGGCGATGGCGGTTTTCCCGGTTTGGCGGTCGCCGATGATCAGCTCGCGCTGGCCGCGGCCGATGGGGATCATCGCGTCGATCGGCTTGATGCCCGTCTGCAGCGGCTGGTTAACCGGCTGACGGTAGATGACACCGGGAGCTTTGCGCTCCAGGGGCATTTCATACCGGGCGCCTTCAACCTTCCCTTTCCCGTCGATCGGCTCGCCCAATGTGTTGATGACGCGGCCGAGCAGCCCCTCGCCGACCTCGATGGAGGCAATCCGGCCGGTGCGTTTCACCACGTCGCCTTCCTTGATATCGAGATAGTCGCCGAGCAGCACGGCGCCGACGTTATCGGCTTCCAGGTTCAGCACAATGCCTTTGAGCCCCGTCTTTTCAAACTGGATCAATTCGCCGCTCTCCACATGGTTCAGTCCGTAGATCCGGGCGATCCCGTCGCCGACGGTCAGCACTACACCAACTTCTTCGAGTTCCTGTTCACTCTGGTAACCGGAGAGTTCCTGCCTTAATATCGCCGTGACTTCCGCGGGTTTAATATCTGCCATAATTATCTGAATAGCAATATGATAAAATTGGATTGATCAGAATCCTTTCTTGTACAAATTTACTTTTGCGATTTTGCTCCGGATGTTTTCGATCTTGCGGCGGATGCTGGCATCATACTGTTTGTCCTGCCATTTCAGCACAAAGCCTCCGACCAGCGTATCATCAATTTCGCTCCGGAGGTCGATCCCGGCATGTGTATAATTTTCCATCAGTTGCAGGACCTGCCTGCGCGTGGCTTCATCGGGTTCGGCCGGTGAAAGGAAGCGGACCGTCAGAATATTATGATACTCCTGGTAGAGCTCCGTCAGGTGGTGGGCGATAGCGGGGATGAAGGGTTCGCGTTTCTTGCGGATCATGATGAGCAGGTAGTTGAGGGTCAACTCATGGATCTTCCCGGCAAACAGGCTGCGCACAACGGCCAGCTTTTTCCCTGAATCGAGAATCGGGCTTTTCAGCATCAGCCTGAAGTCCCGGCTTTCGTCGCATATTTTTTCGATCAGACGGCTGTCGCGGTGCACCTCTTCCATCGCCCCTTTTTCCAGGGCCAGTTCGAAGAGAGCTTTCGCATATCGGCCGGCAAGCAGTGAAACGTTCATCCGCCTAGTTGAATTTAACCTCCTTTAACACTTCCCGGATATACTCTTCCTGTTTTTTCGGATCGGAGAGCTCGCGCTGAAGGATGAACCGGGCCAGCATCAGTGAATTTTCGGCGATCTGGTTCTTCAGCTCGGTCATGGCGGCCATCTTTTCGTTGTGGATGCTCGCCCGGGCCGATTCCACGATCCGTGCCGCTTCTTCGCCGGCCTTGATCCTGGCCTCTTCCATCATCTTGTCGCGGATCTTCCGTGCTTCGTTCAGGATGGCATCGCGCTCATTCTTGGCCTCCTGCAGCAGCTGTTCGTTGCTGAACTGCAGCTTTTTCATCTCCTCCCTGGCCTGGTTGGCCGAATTGAGCGCTTCATGGATCGAAGTTTCACGCTCTTTCAGCATCTGGAGGATGGGGGTCCAGGCAAATTTCCGCAGGATGAACAGCAACAGCAGGAACGCCAGCGTCATCCAGAAGATCAGTCCCAGTCCCGGGGTTATCAATTCCATAGTCCGTTGTTTTTCAATGGATAAATCGGCCCGGGAAGGCCAACCAACCGTTGGCCCGTCCCGGTCCGCCTGCCGATGCTAGATGAAAAGGATCAGCATACAGACAACGATGGCGAAGAACGCCACCCCTTCAACGAGCGCCGCGGCAATGATCATGTTCGACCGGATGTCGCCGATGGCTTCGGGTTGACGGGCGATCGACTCGAGCGCGCTCTTGCCGATGTTACCAATCCCGATACCGGCTCCGATCACGGCAATTCCCGCGCCCAGTCCGGCTCCCATCTTGGCTATGGCCGCGAAATCGCCGGCCAGCTGAAGTAAAATCGCTAATAAATGCATAATGATCTGGTATTAAGGTGAAACGGATATTAATGTGCTGATGTGCTGATGTGCTGATTATTGATTTTTCACTCTTATTTTTTCACTACTAATTACAAAACTCTTCACTCTTCACCCTTCACTCTTCACTTCCTAATGGTGTTCTTCTACCATGGCGAGTCCGACGTAGAGGGCTGACAGGAGGGTGAACACGTAGGCCTGGATGAAAGCGACCAGCAGTTCGAGCAGGTCCATAAAGAGTACGAACGCCACCGAACCAATGGAGACACTCAGTCCGAGTGCCGCGCTGATGGCGCCGAAGATAAACACCAGGCTGATAAAACCGAGGGCGATGATGTGCCCGGCGGTGATGTTGGCGAAAAGTCGGATCATCAGCACGAAGGGCTTGGTGACCACGCCGATGATCTCCACCACCGGCATCAGCGGCAGCGGGATCTTCAGCCACCAGGGGACCCCGGGGGTGTTGATGATGTGAAGCCAGTAACTTTTAGTCCCGTTCACGCTGGTGATCAGGAAGGTAAAAGTGGCCATCACCAGGGTAACGGCGATATTCCCGGTAACATTGGCTCCGCCGGGAAAGATCGGGATCAGACCCAGCAGGTTGTTGAAGAAGATGAAAAAGAAGATGGTCAGCAGGTAGGGCATGAATTTCTCGTACCGCTTTTCCCCGATCGAGCTTTTAGCAATATCGTCGCGTACAAAAAGGATGAGGGGTTCGAGCAACGATTGCAGTCCCCGCGGCGCTTTGCCCCTGTTACGCGTATAGGAACGGGCCACCGAAACGAACACCAGGATCAGCAGGGCCGAGCTGAGGAAGATGGCCAGTACGGTCTTGGTGATCGAAAAATCATACACCGCAGGTCCTTTCTCCCGTTCGGCGCCGTGGACCCCGGTCCGGACGATCTTTCCCTTTTCTTTTCCTTCCTGAGCCAGTGTAAATCCTTCCCACGAATGTGTTTCATTGTGAAAACGGGCGGAAGAAAAACAGAAGAGTTTGCCGTCGTAATAGAGGATAACAGGCAGCGGGATGGAAAGATGATGGTCGCCGATCTCCGCAATGTGCCATTCGTGGTTATCGACCACGTGCTCAAGGATCATTTCGCCGGCGTTGAATTTTCCCTCACCGTGGGAAGCGGAATGCTCCGTCGTGATCGCGGCGCTGTCGGCAGGCACCAGCTGGGTATGGTCTTCGGCACGGGCAGAGCCCCATCCCAAAAAGAGAAGGGCGGGAAGGAGCCCCAGCCTGAGAAAACGAGTGAATGACATAATCGCTTCGGTATCGTATGGTGACGGATTCCCGTCACATAATCAGTGCAAAAGTAGAAATTTTCTTGATACCGGACAAACCCCGGGTGTAACCGGCGCTCTTTTAGTTCGTCTTATTGCCCTTGAGTAAAAGGAAATTCACTACTTTTGAACACCCATAAAAAACCTATAAATGCAGCCCTTTCGTTTTAAGTTCAGGCTTTTTACTGTATTAGCCATCACCCTCCTGGCAGTCGCGGGAGCCGGCCGGGCCCAGAAGATATGGACGCTGGAAAACTGCATCGACTATGCCCTTGCCAACAACCTCGACATCCGGAAACAGCTGCTGGCTGTCGAAGCCAACCGGAGAACGGTCCTGCAGAGCGGGCTGGCCATGCTGCCGAATCTGAATGCCAACGGCACGAACGTATGGAATTTCGGGCAGACCATCGACCTGTACACCAATACCTTCGCCAACAGCACCGTGCGTTCGAACAACTTCTACGTCTCGAGCAACATGACGCTCTATTCCGGACTGCAGAAATTCAATACGCTGAAAGAGAACAAGATCAACCTCCTGGCCAGCCAGTACGATATGGATGTGCTCAAAAACAATATCTCCCTTTCGGTCGCGGCCTACTACCTCGATATGCTCTTCAACCTGGAGCTGCTCGATGCGGCCCGCGACCAGATGGCCATTACCACTGCTCAGGCCGACCGGGTGAACAAGCTGGTCGAGGCAGGGGGTGCCGCCCGGGGTGACCTGCTGAACATCCAGGCGCAGA
Organism: Bacteroidales bacterium; assembly: GCA_035403625.1. Classification (GTDB taxonomy): domain Bacteria; phylum Bacteroidota; class Bacteroidia; order Bacteroidales; family FEN-979; genus CAIVAT01. Next base: position 31,491 of record DAONFN010000001.1, on the reverse strand, counting down.
AAGCCACCGAAGAACTCAACGTGGTGACGGCCGAAAACCGGCTTTACCTGTCGGGTATCTCCCTGCAGCAACTGATCGACCTCCCGGTGACGAAAGACTTCGTAATCGAGAAACCCCAGCTTAAGGAGGTGCAACCGCCCGATGCAAAACTCAACGCCGAAGTGATCTTTGCCACGGCTCTCAAGGCCCGGCCCGAGATCCGTGCAGCCGAACTTCGGGTAGAGATTGCGAAGAAAAAACTGGCGGTGGCCCGCGGGTATATCCAACCGACGCTGTCGGTGAGCGGGTCGTGGGGCACCGGGTATTCCGGCAGCTCGTTTCAGCGCGACCCCAACGGGAAAGCCGATACCACCCTGGTGCCCGTCGGGTACACCCAGAACACGCATGAAGCCGTGCTGATGCCCAACATCGAATATCCTACCCGCATCAAGCCCTTCTCCGACCAGATGAAAGACAACAGCAACCAGTCGGTAGGGTTTTACCTGAACATCCCCATCTTCAACGGCTGGGGCGGACGCACCGCGATCAGCATGGCCAAGATCCAGAAGGCACAGGCCGAAATCGATCTCGAGGGCAAGACCCGCGACCTCCGCAAGACGATTGAACAATCCTATGCCGATGCCCTGGCAGCCCTGCAGAAATACAACGCCTCGAAGGACAAGGTTACGGCGCAGAAGGAAGCCTTCAACTATGCCCAGCAGAAATTCGATGTGGGCGTAATGACCTCCTTTGATTACAACAACACCAAAAAGGACCTGACCCTCGCTGAATCCCAGCTGCTCCAGGCAAAATACGATTTCATTTTCAAGGTGACCATCCTTGATTTTTATATGGGATATCCCATAAAAATTGACCGAGAATAATCTGTAATATCTGTCTCCATGACCAGGAAGATTTCCAAAAAGAAGATCTGGTGGATCATCGCCGCCGTGGCCGTCGTGGCCGTCATCATTGTCCTTGCCGTTATCAAGGGAAAGGGGAACGAAGGGATCAAGATTTCCACCGAGAAAGCGGCGAAAAGGACCATCATTCAATCCGTTTCGTCGAACGGCAAGATCCAGCCCGAAAAAGATATCAAGATCAGCCCCTACATTTCGGGCGAAGTGGTTGAACTGTACGTGAAGGAAGGCGCCCAGGTGAAAAAGGGAGACCTTTTAGCCAAGATCGACCCGGAGATCTACATTTCCCAGTTCGACCAAAGCGAAGCCTCGGTGAACACCCAGAAAGCAAACCTTTCCAATGCGAAGGCAAGGCTGGCCCAGGTGAAGGCGCAGTTCGAGAACGCGAAGCTCTCGTTCGAACGGCAGGAAAAGCTTTTCCAGCAGAATGTGATCTCGAAAGCCGATTACGACCAGGCCAAATCCGCTTTCCAGGTGGCCCAGGCACAGGTGACCGCCGGCGAAGAGGACATCCGGGCCTCGGAATACATGGTCAAGAATTCGGAAGCCGCCCTGAAACGGTCCCGGGAAGACCTGACCCGGACGGCCATTTTCGCCCCGAACGACGGTACCGTGTCAAAACTCAGCGTGCTCCAGGGCGAACGGGTAACGGGAGCTTCCCAGTTCTCGAGCGGTACGGAGATCATGCGGATCGCAAATCTGAATGAGATGGAAGCCCAGGTGCAGGTAAATGAAAACGATATCGTCCGCGTCAGCATGGGCGACACTGCCCTGATCGAAGTGGATGCCTATCTCAACCGGAAGTTCAAGGGCATCGTAACGGAGATCGCCACCTCAGCCAACACCACCGGGGTAAGCGTCGACCAGGTGACCAACTTCAACGTGAAAGTCCACATCCTGAAAGACTTTTATAAAGATCTGCTGGAAGGGAAGCCGGCCGACTATTCCCCTTTCCGCCCCGGCATGTCGTGTACCGTCGATATCCAGACGGAGACCGCACCCAACGCGCTCACGGTTCCGATCCAGGCCGTTACAACCCGTGTAACCAAAGACAGTCTGGAAAAGGCAAACCAGAAAAATACCAAGAAAAAGGAAGAACAGTATGACCAGGTGGAGTTCGTCAGCACCGGAAAGAAAAGCGACAACATCCAGGAATGTGTGTTCATTCTGAAAGACGGTATAGCGAAAAAAGTGAATGTGAAGACCGGTATCCAGGATAACGCCAACATCCAGATCTTGAGTGGGTTGAAAGAGGGCGATGAAATCATCACAGCTCCCTACAGCGCTGTGTCAAAGATGCTGAAGGACGGCGACAAGGTGAAAAAAGTCGAAAAGAAAGATCTCTTCACCGGGGAGAAAGAAAAGTAGTGCATGGCGCTGATCCTGTGTATTGAAACCGCCACGGAAGCCTGCTCGGCCGCCCTGTTCCGCAACGGGACGCTGCTGGCCCTCCGGGAGTCGAAAGGGAAGAATGTTCATTCTTCCCTTTTAACTGTTTTCATGCAGGAACTGATGCAGGAAGCCGGGGTGCCGTTTGAGCATCTCGATGCCGTTGCCGTCAGCAAAGGCCCCGGTTCATACACCGGTCTGCGCATCGGGGTGGCTGCCGCCAAGGGTCTGTGCTACGCCCTGGGAAAGCCGCTGATCGCCGTCTCCACCCTGCAGGCCATGGCGGCTGGCATGAAGGATGAAGAAAAACCGGCATTCGATCCCTCACCCCACATCCCTCATCCCACACCATTCACCCTCTATTGTCCCATGATCGACGCCCGCCGGATGGAGGTGTATTGTGCCCTGTATGATACGAATCTGCAGGAGGTCCGGGAAGTCCGCGCCGAGATCATCGATGCGGATTCCTTTTCGGAATTCCTCGCCGCCGGCAAGGTGGTTTTCGCCGGCGAAGGAGCCGCCAAATGCCTCGAGACACTTGGCGGCCACCCGAACGCGGTTTTCCGGGAGGGATTTCATGCCTCGGCCCGTTACCTGGGCCGTTTCGCGGAAGATCGTTTCAACGGCACTCTTTTTGAAGACCTGGCCTATTTCGAGCCCTTCTACCTGAAAGATTTTGTGGCAGGGAAGCCGAGGGTGAAGGGCCTGGACAGATAAAAAGGAGGCGACCCGTTGAGAGCCGCCTCCTGTCATTGTTCAGGGATTCCGGTTCTATAATCTGACCAGTTTCAGCGTCTCCACCTTCCCGTCTGCGATCAGTTTGACGAAATAGAGCCCGCTCGCCATGCCCGAAAGATTGAGGTCGTGCCTCTTCTCCCCGATCATGGCATCGGTGAATACCCTTTCTCCCTGCAGGGTGTAAACTTCAATGTTTACATGGTCAAAGAGGAGGTCGCTTACCTGCATCAGGGTGATGTTGCCGCCGGCCGGATTCGGGTAAAGACTGAAATGTGAATGCTCATTATTACGCATGATTAACGGCATATCGTGCGACACTTCCGTACTCTTGATGGCCGGCGATCCGCAATACTCGTTGGTAGTCGTGATGTAGGCCCACAGGTAGCCCCCCGGCTCGACCGTTGTTCCCGGTAAAAGAACGATATTCTGGCCGGCAATCAGGGTCACATACCCGCTGGAAGTCACGGTAAAGGTATCGGGAGTACCTGCCACTGTGATGGTCTGGGTGGCATCGATACAGGTATCGTTCGATATTGTGCCTGAAGCCCCGATCGTCACGGGAATGTTGGAACTGGTCGTAAAGGACCGGTCTTCACCGTATACAGTCAATGCCCCGTCGACTCCCTTTGCCCTGAAATGATAGGTGGTGAAGGGCTGGAGACCGGTCAGGGCCGCCGCAACCGGAGTCGCCGAACTTCCGGTGACGGTCGCCGGGGTTCCGGCAACCGTACTGCCGTAAGCGGTGGTCGTTCCATAATCAAAATAGCTGTCAACCGTGTGATTCGCTGCATTGATGGAACCGTTGAGGGTTGCGGTCGTCGCAGCAATATCCGAAGCCATGTCGGTGTTGACGACCGGGTTGGACGCAAATTCATACGCGCCGATATCGGGAGGATTGGCACGGATCACGCCTGCATAATCCGAAGGGACTGCCGGGAGCCATATCCCCAGGTGTCCCAGCGCGGGGTTGGTGGGTATCAGGTTGGAGGCTGAGGTAAAGACCGGGTCGATGTTTCTGCCATGTCCCTCATGCCCGGTAGCAGCCTGCCATGCCGGAAGAGATGTCTGGGCGGAGCCGAAATACCCGAGTATGCCATAGGTCCCGGAAGGATAGTAATCGTTGTAGTCGAGGGTTCCGAAGGTGGATCCGGCCACGGCATACACGCAGTAGGAGGAAGATCCGGCAAGACCCACAATACTGTTGGCAAAGATATTATCCCGGATGTCAAGACCTGTAACAATAGGATAGGGAAATACCAGTGCGGCAGACAGGGAGGCCGAGCTTCCCGGCGCCGATTGGGTGCCTGCCATGTTGATGGTGTTGTGGTACATCTTATGCCCGGTTCCGCTTACGATGCGCACGCCGAAGGGGTTGTACTGAGTGGATGCCGCGGCGTACTGCGTGCTTGTGAGGTTATAGATCACGTTGTTGATCAGGGTGGCATTTTTAACATTGCTTCCGGTACCGATGTTGATGCCGTAAACCGACGGACCATAGGCGTATGAACTCTTCAGGTCGTGGATCATGTTGTTCCGGATGATCGCATCGCTGACATTGCTGTTGAGCTCGATCCCGCAAATCAAGGCGGCATTGTTGTTGATCATGTTGTAGATCACATTGCCCGTAACTTCAGGTGAGGCGGTCCCGGCAAGATAGATCCCGTAATTGGAAATGCTGTTGCCCGCAATATCCGCTCCGATGGTGTTGTTCACAATCTTCAGGTCGTCGTCAACTCCGTTGGCGGAAGCCGCCACATAGATCCCGCGGTAGGCTTTAAAAATGGAATTATTCAGGAGGGTGATGTGGTCGTTGTCATCACCGGCAGTACCGATTCCTGTTACGCTTCCGATGACGATATCGTAGGAAGTCGTGGTTCCATACCCGTTGTTGATGTTGCAATTTTTAATCACATCATTGGTTGAGCCCTGTCCCGTACCGTTGCTGCATATCCAGATGGTGGCGGTGGTGCCTGAGGTGCTGAGGTTATTGAAGGTCAGGCTACGATCGCTTCCCCCGCAATTGGATCCGTCGATGGTGATGTAACTGGCCTGCACCAGCTTGAGAATGGACGTTGCGACACCTGAAAAAGTGGTCGAGATCCCGGTTGCGGGTCTGATCGTAACGGTATTGACGGCATTGACTCCGGTGGGATTGGTAATGGTCAGCGGGAAGGTCTCCGACGGGTACGTTGCGTCGGTCAGCTCGAAAATCACCGGGCAGGTCACTTCCATCTGGTTCAGGGCATTCAGGGCGGAGGTGAGGGTGGGGTACGTTTGTCCTGTTCCAACCTGAAACGTTCCGCATAAACTCCCGACGATTTTATAGGAATAACAGGAAGCATCGGGCGGAGGAACGCTGCAGGCCGGGGGATCGGCCGAATAACCGGATACATTTGAAGGGGTTGCTCCTACATTGGGTGCCGGAGTGACGTTATCCTGTGCAACAATATAATAGTAAACGGTATCATTGAGAACGACTCCGTCGCCGAAAGTAAACGTGTAAATGTTCCCGTTAACGGCATCGGCCGGCGCGGCATTCCATGAACCCGCCGCTGACCTTTTCCAGTAAAGTACGGGAACGCCGGACCCGCCGGTGGGGACCCCGCTGGCATCCTGTACGGTAACATTCAGCGACCGTGCCCGGGTGGAAGAGGTTTTTCCAAGCGGCGTGAAAAGAATGCTGGGAGGCGTCAGGTCGAGCGGGATTCCGCCGAATTCGTGTGCTCCCATATCAGGCGCTGTGGGCGGATAACCGGTCCTTTCCGGGTAGCCGGGGTTCGGATACCGGGGCATACCGTCAAAATCGGTGGTAATGTTCACGATACCCGATATGACCGATCCGCCACTCTCGCATTGGTTGGGCACAAAGGATTTAATGTGGAGGTCCCAGGGCTGGGTGGTGATATTCGAAAAGGGTGGGAGTTCCGAAATGGAATTCGCATCCCGCTGAACCGCAAACACTTTGAAATCGGACAGGGTCTGGATGCCGGTGGTACCGTCATAAAAAATCAGGTTGGTAGCCGACGGCGTACCCGCAAAAAAATCGTTGTAATTAGAGGTGGTGGCATAGGTACTGAAAGTGGCCGAGCTTCGCCGGTAAGCAACGGTCTTGTACGTGGTGCTCGACGGGGCTGAGGAGGTGTTGATGATGAGGTTGTTCCGCAGGTCGACCAGGGCGGAGGTGGTAATATAAATCCCGTTCGTTCCGAAATTGCCCGTGGAGTTGCTGGTGGCATTCAGGTAGATGCTGTTGTTGTAGATGCCTGCCTGTACCGGGTTCACGACATAGATGCCGCTGAGTGCGTGGGCTACGGTGGAGGTGGGGGCGTTGAGGTCGGCGATCATGTTGTTGTATGCATACACGTTATCTCCGCCATTGATCTGCAAGCCGTAGAAATAGGCCGAGGTTCCCCCCATCGAGCAGTTGTTGATGCTGTTTTCGTGAATATAGCCAATCCCGTTGCTGCTGTAGTAGATGCCTGCACCGTACCCGTAACCGTTGGAGGTGTTGGTAAAACCAAGGTTTGAGACATTGTTCGAATAGAGGTTGTTATAATATTGGCAATAGATGCCATACATATATCCGCCATAAGTGGAAGACAACGTCATTTGCAAATTATATATGGTATTTCCACGGATGCTGTTCGTCCCCACGTTGGTAAAACTGTTAAGGGATGAATAGATCCCGTAAATGACCGTGCTGGTGCTTGAAGTCATCGAGCCGGCAACCGAAAGATCGTGGATCAGGTTATTGTAAATAGCGCTGTTGGACGCGGAAAATCCTCCATGGATCCCGTAAATACCAGCGCCGAATTTATTCTGCGCGGGCAGGGTGAGATTGTATATCAGGTTGTCGTGGATGGTAATGTTTCCCCAACCGATGGTCTGGATGCCGAATATATAGCTCCGGTCGGTTTGCGACCCGGTTCCCGTGCATTGATTGTCGGAGACCTGGTTATTATAGACGTTGACCGAATTTCCGGCCGTCGAATTGGTGTAGATCAGGTACTGCTGGGTGGTGCCGCCCGTGGTGTTGTACCGGGCCGTGTTCGAGTACAGGTTGATCGTGCCGGCTGTGGCTACGTTATAGATCCCGTAAAAGATGGCGGCCGTCGCGGTAGGATATGTACAGTTAACCAGGGAGTTGCTGTAGAAATTCAGGGTGTTGGAGGTCCCTCCGTTTCCAAGGCCTGCGTTGTAGATGCCATAGAGACCTGCCGTGGTACCGGCACTGGTCACAGTGATGGTGTTGCCGTAAATATTCACGCTGGCATTATTGGCTGTGCCGCCGTAAATCCCATACACGGGCCCGGTGCTCCCGTCTCCCCCGTTGATGGTCGAATTTGCGATGGTCAGTCCGTTCTGGTAAGCGGCATAGATCCCGTAAACGGCCTGGCTGCCGGTTCCAAAGTTCGTAACATGGTTGCCGCCCAGCGATCCGATGTCGTTGTTCTGATCATAATAAGAATAAGGAGCATTCGGGTCGGCATAGCCGGAAAGATAAATACCCCGGTTAACGTTGTCTAAAACATTGTTGTAAAACTTATTACCGGAATTGGTCCCGGATAAATCCGTGATGGTCAGCTGGATGGCAGGATCCGCGATGGTAACATTGTCCATGTAAATCCCGGTCGATCCGGGGTTCGTCTTGTCAAGCGTGATGGAGCAATTTTTAATCACCACATCCTGTGAACCCTGGGTTGCCGATGCTTTGAGAATGGCAAAGCCCCATTCCACCTGTTGTTCGGGGATGGAGTTTGAAGGATTTTCCCGGATGGCGATCCCGTCGAACGTAATGCTGCTCGTACCCGAAAGGCAGAAAATATAATCGGCGCTTCCATTGCCAATGGCCGCTGTGATCACCGGGGCGGTACCTTCCCCCGAACGGGTAAAAAGAACCGGCCGGGAACTGTTGCTCGACGAAGTGCTGATCAGTCCGGCAGAGGGTGTTGCAAAGGTTTCCGTGTACCCGTCGGCCACGATAAAGGTGACCCCGCCGATACCTACACCGTTGGCATTCAGGTCGGTAATGGCCGCCGCCAGGGTCGCATAGTCACCCGGAATACTCTTTGTCCCGGTCAGCTGGGCATGGCTTTGCCCGGCGAGGAACAATCCGAAAAATAAAAATAGTACCCACTTTTTCATACTCGCATGTTTTTGGTTAGATACTGGTTTGATTGTCTGTAGATAGTTGATTTTTATTTTGTTCCGTCTTCCGGGGAGGTTCACTCTCCGGCCGGTCGGGTTTCCCGAGGATGTCGATGAGCCGTTTCAGGGCTTCCGTTTCCTGCTGTTTTTGCAGCAGAAGTTTTTCCAGTTCGGTCCTGTTTTCAGTGCCTTCTTCATCAAAGACGATTTCCTCAGAGCTCATGCCGGTCAAGAATTTCGGTAAATTTAGAGTCACCCGGGGCCCGTTCAAAGAAACAGGGTGTTACAAAAAAGCAACAACCCGAAAATTTATTTCAGCGGAAACAAGAAAGGAAGGACCGGGAAAGAAATCCGCGTGACATTATGTAAACAAGCAAATCTTAATTTGCTGATTTACATCTATATTGATTCAAGAAATCCGATCAGGTTATCGTCGGAAGGAAGCTCCAGTTTTTTTCGGAGCCGTGACCGGGCGATGCGGATACTGTCGGGCGATTGGAAGGTGATGGCGGAAATATCCTTGGTCGACATATTCAACCGGAGGAATGCGGCCAGTTTTTTCTCGTTGGGGGTGAGGTCGGGAAAGCGTTCGTTCAGGCGCCGGTAAAAATCCTGGTGTACGTCCTGGAAGCGAACCTCGAACTCCTTCCATACCTTGTCGTCGGTGTTCCGCTGCAGATCCGCCAGCAGGGCGTTGAACGCCTCTTTCGCCTGGTCGGGCGGCCGGGAGATGAGTTCCTTGGTCCGCTGGGCAATATCCGTAATGAACTCATTCTTCTGAACCAGGTACATCACGTTGGTGGTGAGTTCCTTGTTCTTCTGGACCAGTTCCGATTCAAGCTTTTCCCGCTCCAGGCGGATATTGGTGCTCTCCAGGTCAAGGTGCTTCTGCCGGAGCTTGGCATTGGCCAGTTTCTTGCGCTGGTTGAGGAATAGCAATACCACGAGAATGCTTGAGAGAAGAAAAACCGTCGAAAGGAAAATAAAAAAGGTGACCCGGTTCTTCTGGCTGTTAATCTCCTTTTGTTGTTTCAGTTCCTGATTTTTAATCTGCCGGTCGAATTCAAACTGGAGGGCCGTCCGGGTAAGATTGGCCTCGCTTCGGTTGTTAAAGACACTGTCGTTCAGCTGATTGCTGAACAAATTCATAGCAAACGCATTCTTGTAATCCGAGGCAGCCAGGTAGATATGGGTCAGACTGTCGGCGGCAATCTGCACAAGTGTCCAGCGGGCCGTCTGTTTTCCCAGGTGGATGGCCTTCCGGTACCATTGCTCCGCTTCGGTTACCTGTTTCCGGTTGCTGAAATAATCGCCCAGGAAAATATAGGTTCCCACGATCCCACGCATATCCTTCTGCTGTTCCCTGACTTCCATGGCCTCGGTGAAATAGCGGTAGGCCTCATCGGGATGAGATTCCTTCATCAGGATCACCCCCATGCTTTCGAGCAGTCCGGCTTTCACCTGCATGTCCCCCACCGATTGGTTGATCTTTTCAGCCATGCGGTAATATTGTTTGGCCTTTTCGAAGTCTTTCCTTTCCGCAAGGATATTGCCGGTGTTATGCAGCAGCAGCATCCGGTTCATCGGAGTGAAAATGCCGGGCCTTTTTTTATTCGTCTCGTCGATGATGGAAAGTGATTTTTCATACTGAGTAAGGGCCATATCGATCATTTTCAGATCGAAATAACAATTTCCGATGTTGCAGTAAGTCTTGGCAGTGGATACCAGGTATCGAGGCGATTCCTTGTCGCCTGTTGTTTCTTCGAGCTGACTCAATGCCTTATAATTGTAATCGATGGCCAGTTGCAGGTTCCCTGAATAGTAATAAATGCTGGCAAATTTGCCGTAGGCATCGGCCAGGAGACCGGGTTCCGTCGATTTGAGGGCCTTCTGATAGGCTTTATCAGCGAGTTTTAAGGCAGAATCCGGGTTGGTACGTTCGAGTTTTCCCGCTGCTTTCAGATAATTGTGAACCACGATGGAATCAATAGACCCGAAAACCGGAGAAGGATGGAGTGCGGCAGAACTCAGCACGACAAGGAAAACCCATATAACAGCTTGTAACCTATTCATAAACAAGGTTTTGCCAGGCAACGTAAAATCCCCTCGGTTTATACAAAATTAGCATTTTCTTTTATGACCTGAAGGAGTTCCATCCGGTTAGCGGTAATCGTCCGCATCAGGAATCCGGGTCAGTTTCACCCGAGAATCGTACTTTTGTCTTTTGAAATTCTCATGACTCCTGATAAAGTATACCGATTTCCGACCCGTGTGGTGAATATCGGCGAGGTTCCCCTGGGCGGGAATTACCCGGTACGGGTACAGTCGATGACCAACACCGACACCCTCGACACGAAGGCCACGGTTCAGCAGGCCATCCGGCTGATCGGGGCGGGCAGCGAGTATGTGCGCATCGCCGTGCCATACATGAAAGAGGCGGAAAACCTCCGCGAAATCAAAAAAGAACTACGGAAACAGGGTTATACTACACCGCTGATCGCCGACGTCCATTTCAATGCCAAGATCGCCGAGGTGGCGGCAACCATTGCGGAGAAAGTTCGCATCAACCCGGGCAATTACCTCCCGTTGCGCGTCACGCGTCACGCTTCGCACGACCACGAAAAGGATCTCGTCCTCGAAGCCATTTCCGACCGTCTGAGCCCGTTGCTGAAGATCTGTAAGGAAAATGGCACCGCCATCCGGATCGGGGTCAACCATGGCTCCCTGTCGGAACGGATCATGAAACAGTATGGTGATACGCCGGCGGGCATGGTTGAGTCGGCGCTGGAGTTTGCCCGGATCTGTGAAAGCCATTCCTTTAAGAATCTTGTATTCTCATTGAAAGCCAGTAATATCCGTTTGATGATCGAGGCCAACCGGTTGTTTGTGGAACGGATGAGGCAGTCCGGAATGGATTTTCCGCTTCACCTGGGGGTGACCGAAGCGGGCGACGGCGAGGACGGACGGATCAAGTCGGCTATCGGCATCGGCAGTCTTTTGGCCGACGGCATTGGCGACACCATTCGGGTTTCACTCACCGAAGATCCTGAAAACGAAGTCCCTGCCGCGTATAGTATCCTTCAGTCGGCCGGGGTGCGCATCACCCGCACCGAATACGTGTCGTGTCCTTCCTGCGGCCGCACTCAGTATAACATCCAGGAGGCGTTGCATAAAATCCGTGAGAGCACCTCGCACCTGAAAGGGTTGAAGATCGCCGTGATGGGTTGCGTGGTGAACGGGCCGGGCGAGATGGCCGATGCCCATTACGGGTTTGTGGGTGCCGGCAGCGGCAAGATCCATCTTTACCAGGCGCAGAAGCTGGTGAAAAAGAACATCGACGAGTCGCAGGCCGTCGAAGAACTGATCGCCCTGATCAAGGAATCGGGCGACTGGGTGGAGCCTTAGGTCCTGCCACCCAGACGGGGTTCCATCTTCTGACCGCCTCCCCGGGCTACAATCCTGCCACCCCGTCAGGGTCCTACCACCACAGTCAAACACTTCGGCAACACCTCAAAAGTAAACGGCGTGTGCCCCAGCGACTCACCATCGGCTTCGAGATAGATGCGGCCGGTGGAACGGATCCTTACACTCCGGCCACGAAACGTGGAGATAAAAGGCAGTCCGGCCAGCGTGCCGTCGTAGAGTTTTTTCGTGTACCGTACCACGTACCATTTCGAGGTCTTTTTGATGATCGTCACGTCGAGCAACCCGTCATCGGGAACCGCAAAAGGCACCTGCATCATCCCTCCCCCGCTGTATTTGCAAATTCCGACATTCATCGAAAAGATCTCTCCCCTGAATTCCGGCTTCCCGTCCACTTCGATCACCGCCTCCATGAAGTTGAACTGGAACAGACCGGTAAAGACGAACCACAGGTAGGTAAGCGGGCCTCCCATCCCCTTCTCTTTCAAGAGGTTGGTCTTCTTGGCCACCAGCGCATCATACCCCATCCCTGCCACATTCATGAAATACCGCTGTTCCGTCTTTTCATGATGGTAATAGGTCACCATCCCTACATCCTGCAGGAAAAGTTTCCGTTTCTTCAACAGCCGGATCGCCTCGCGGTAGCCGAACGGGATGTCAAACATGCGGCACCAGTCATTGCCCGTCCCCACTGGGATCATTCCCAGCACTACCTCGGCAGCGGCTCCTTCGGAGGCTATAATCCCGTTTAGAACCTCGTTGAGTGTGCCGTCGCCGCCGACCACGCAAAGGTTACGATACCCGGTAGCGATGGCTTCGGCGGCGATCCGGATCGCATCGCCCCGCGCCGCCGTCAGCCGGAACTCAAATTCGACACCCTCTTCCTCCAGCAGGCTCAGGATCTCCGGCCAGTCGCGGGTTCCCTTCTTAACCCCGGCGTTGGGGTTGACGATCATCATCCAGCGGCTATCGGTTTCCATCCGGCAGGGATATCGGTGAGACAATATTCAGCGGGTCTTTCTCCCTGCGCGCAAAAAGCAACAGGGAATAGAAAAAGGCGACGAACGACACTCCTGTCTGCGACTCGATGGTGTCGCCGGTCAGCATCGAAAGCACGCTGATGATCATGAAGACCAGAAAGAACCAGTCGTCGTAACGGCCCAGTATCGCCGGGGGATAGAAGAAGGCCAGCAGGAACCAGGCAAATCCGAGTACCCCGAACCCGACCAGGATGGAGAGGAACTGGTTGTGCGATCGCCAGCGTTGTTCCGGCGGCAGTTGCGTGTGCATCTTTTCATATTGTGCCGCAAAAGCCAGGTTCATGTCGCCGGTTCCCACTCCCGTGAGCCAATAATCGCGGATGATCCCGAGCGAGGCTTTCCAGAACTCCACGCGCTGCATGGTAGTCGAACCCGTCGGGTCGCCGGTTTTCCGGTACTGATCAAATCCCCAGATAAACTCATACAGCCTTCCGCGAATGCTGAATTTTTCAAGGAAGATGCAGTTTGCCACCCCGTTTTCGATGGCAGTCACCTCCTTCGGGCTCAGTCGTTCCACCGCGTCGGCATCCTTCCGCCAGCCTTTCGATGAGAGGTAGCGCACCACCGTAAATGCAACCGTCTCCTTTTTCTTCCCCACGCTGTCGAAAGGCATCCGGCTCCGCGCATTCCATGCCGCGCGCATCTCGTCCCAGTTGACATAGATCCAAACGTAATTCCCGTTTTCGGTCTGGTTTGAATAGGGATTGTGTATGTAAGGATTTCCGCGGGAGGTGAATTTTTCAAGATGGCTTAAGTCGACCGGGTTCACATGATAATACTCCTTTACGACACTTCGGATGGTGAAAAAGACCCAGCTTCCGATGATCAGGATCATCGCAGATAATGCAACCTTCAGCCAGTGTTTCCGAGTGCGGAAGATCAGGATCGGCACCAGGATCAACAGGGTGAGCACGCTGATGGCCAGCCCGGTGAACGAATGCGACAGCAGGATGTACGCCACCAGCCAGAGCAACACCGGCAACAGGGCGATACGCTGCCACAGGGCCAGGATCCCCCGTTTCAACAGGAAGAAAAGCAGGATATAGAGGCTGATGCTGAGTTGCAGGCTGAAGATGATGTGGGAAATATTATGCGATACCTCGCGGATGTCGGGGTAGGTATGGGTAGCGATCATCCAGGCATTGAAAACCGAGCGTACGGTGACAGCCAGCACGAAGAGCGCGAGGAAACGATAAAAGGCGGTCCGGTCGAAGGCCTTGGAGGTGGAGAGGAACAAAGGCAGCAGGAAGAGCGGAAGTTTGGTACGCAGGTCCTTGAAGGCGTAGCCGAAATCGGTGGTGAAGATAAGTCCCAGCACGTGCATCAGCAGGATCGAACTGAAAAGGATGGCTGCCCTGCGCCGGCCGAATTCCCGGAAGCCCCCGAAAATGCCGCGGAAGAGCAATCCGAAGGACAACGGGAAAAGTTGCAGCATCCGCTGCGGGATGGTCCATCCCCGCATCTTTTCCACCCATCGTTTATAATCAAACCGTTCGACGATCCATCCGCCGGCCATCATCATCTGCCCGATGCTCAGTCCGACTTTCGAATAGGGCAACGCAATGATAATGATGCAAAGCGAGAAGATGTACCAATATCGCTCGAACTGTTTCCATGTGAATGGAAAGGGCCGCAGGGAGAGGGAAGCGTTCATGTCCGGCCGGTTTTTTCGATCGTCTTTGCGATCTTCATCGCGCCATAGAAGGCGGCCAGGAACGACCATACCAGGCCGGGATAACCGTCGAGGATCCCGCCTTTGAGAACATAGAAAGTGAAGAAACTGACGGGAAATTTCAGCGCCACCCATGCGCGGGGATACCGTTTGCCTTTACGCACCTGGTCTTCGGCTGCCAGCGTGGTGTAGTGGTTGATCTTTTCGAGATGATGGCTCAGGCTGCGGTAGGAATAATGCAGGAGTTCGCCGTTGAGCGTACCGGTGGTTCCCCGAACCTCTACACTTTCATGGACAGCTGCGCTGTTGAATTGACCGTGCCGGCGGTCGAAAAGCCGCACCAGGTACTCCTTTCCGGCCCCGCTGTGGCGCATGATCCGTCCCATGTAGCTGAGCGAGCGGGGGATGCGGAAGGCTTCGGCGCCGGGGCTGGCGGGGCCGGCGAAAAGAGCGGTGATCTCCTTTTGCAGTTCTGGGGTGGCCACCTCATCGGCATCGATCCAGAAGATCCAGTCGCTCGCTGCCTGTTCGGCAGCATATTGCTTCTGCGGGCCGTAGCCGCTGAATTCGCGGAGGAATACGCGGCACCCGGATTCGCGGCAGATCTCGGCAGTACGGTCGGTGGAATGGGAGTCGACCACCACGATCTCGCCGGCGAAGGATTTCACGGATCCGAGGGTGCGAAGGATGTTCTGCTCCTCGTTGTGCGTGATGATGACAACCGACGGACCGGTCATGGATTATTTTTTTAGCTGAAGGGTGAAGGAGTCCCAGTCCATGCCTACCGTGAATGAATCGCGAAATAGGCGGAGTGAGGGGGCCGAGAATGTGACCGTTTGGACCGACTCGGTGTTTTCCGGAGCCCGGAAGAGGGGTTGTCCTTTGGCGTCGAGGGCCACCGAACCGCCGGTGTGGCCGGTTCCGAAGCCGTCGATACCGATGCGGTTGGCGGCGGCCAGGCAAGCCTGGTTTTCGATGGCCCGGGCGGTCAGCAGGGTATCCCATACGAACATGCGGCTGGCGGGCCAGTTGGCGAGGTAAACCAGCAGGTCGTACTCATAAACGCCTTCTTTCCAGGTGTTTTTGGCCCATACCGGGAACCTCAGGTCGTAGCACACCAGCGGGCGGATCTTCCAGCCGTTGATCTCTACGGTCAGCTTTTCCGACCCGGCTTTGATGATCTTAAACTCTTCGCTTAGGCGGAAAAGGTGGCGTTTGTCGCCGTGTTCGAGCCGGCCGCCGGGGTGGGCGCAGATCAACCGGTTAACGCACACCTTTCCTTCGCGGATCAACAGGGTAGCCATCACGGCAGCCTGGTGTTTCCGGGCGGTTTCGCGGAGGAAGGTCACGGAGGGGCCGTCCATCGTTTCGGCGCACAGGGCTGGGTTGATGGAAAAGCCGGTGTTGAACATCTCGGGGAGGAGGATGAGATCGGTGCTTCCCGCCGGAATGCGCTCCAGCAGCCGGCCGAACCGGGCCAGGTTTTCCGGTGCGTTCTCCCAGCAAATATCCGACTGAACCAGCGTTACGCGCAGATCTTCCATGACATCGGGTTGGTTTTTCCCGGGTAAAAGTACGATTTTTTGGTGAAGAGGTGACAGGGTCAGGGTCTCAACCAGTAACGGACAGTTTTAAGTCTCAAGTCTCAAGTTTTAAGTTTTCCCTTCGGGAATATGGTTTATGGTTTTAATAATCCTTCTTGCAGATCATTATACAAATGCCCGCCGCAGGCGGAAACTTGCGACTTGTGACTTGCGACTTGCGACTATTCCACCACCACCTCTAAGCCCTGTTTGTTGAATATCAAATTGTTGGAAGGTGCTTCGAAATAAATCCGGCAAGGCCGATAACCCTGAACCCATCGGATAACAGGTAGTCCTCATCATCCCTGATAACGATGAATTTGTTTGTGACAGCCAGCGTTCGTACCGCTTCGGTGTTCCCCCGCGAGACGCGGAAATCCGACCCGAATTTGATCTCAATGCCGGCCACCGGTTTGTCACCCCGGGTGATCACCAGATCGAGTTCCGCCCCATCGTGTGTTCGGTAAAAGTAATACCGGCAGTTGACCGGTAAGGCTGAAATGATCTGCTCGATGGCAAACCCCTCCCAGGAGACCCCGATTTTAGGATGACCATACAGTTGGTCAAGGGTCTCGATTCCAAGGAAAAAGTGGAATATCCCGGAATCGGTCAGATAGACCTTAGGCGATTTTACCAGTCTTTTTCCGGCATTGGAATGAAAAGGTTTGATAAGCCGGACCAGGAAGGTGCTTTCCAGGAATCCAATGTACTTTTTCACGGTCGGCTGGCTCAGATCGAGGCTTTTACCGATTTCGGCATAATTAACTATTCCGCCGTGGTAATGGGCCAGCATCATCCAGATCCTCTCGCCGGTTCGCCGGTCGGCCGGGAATCCCAGGTTGGGAAGGTCCCTTTCCACATAGGTTCTGATGAAATTATTCATCCAGGGTAACCAGTATTTCCGGTTCAGGAAGGGATCCGGAAATCCTCCGTAGAACCATAAGTCCGTAACCGGGTAACGTGGTACGACTTCCTTGATCTGCAACGGAGTCAGCGGACAATAGGCGATCCTGCCGGCCAGGGTCTCGGAACTGTTTCGTAGTAGTTCGGGGGCCGCCGATCCCAGCAACAGAAACCTGCCCGGCACCCGGTGCCTGTCAATCATTGCCCGTAACACAGGAAACAGTTCTCTTTTTCGCTGTACTTCGTCAATGATGATCAACCGGTCAATAAATTGGCCAAGATATGTTTCGGGATCCTCCAACCGAATAAAATCACTTCTCATCTCAAGATCGAGATAAATACTCTGGGGGTAAAACTCCCTGATCTTTTTGGCCAGCGTAGTTTTCCCTACCTGACGGGGTCCGATGAGGGCAACACAGGGAAAGCCCCCGAGCAGGTCCCTGACCGTATGTTCTGCAAGGCGATGGATCATGCTGCAAAGATACATCTCAAAACTAATATTTCAAATTCAATCTTTTATTTTTTAGTTTTATTCAGAGATCGGTTTTTCTGTTTTCAGTGAAGCTGCCAAGGGATAGGATCTATGTTGATGCCTTTCGTGACAGTCCCCTTCCGAAAATTACCCGCAATCCCGATACCATCAGGCAACGCCTCCCCGCTTCTCCTGTTGCTTTGTTACCCTGTCACCTCCGTCACTTCCATCACCTTCGTCACCTCGTCACCAAAAAACCGTACTTTTGCTCCTGCATTCAAATCATTCACACATGCAAACCATTGATAATTTCTCGTTTAACGGAAAAAAAGCGCTGATCCGGGTTGATTTCAACGTACCACTCGACAGCGAATTCCATGTGACGGATTCCACACGCATCGACGCCACCATTCCTACGATCAACCATATCCTGAACGGCGGCGGGTCGGTGATCCTGATGTCGCATCTAGGCCGGCCCAAGGGCGGCCCCGAAGAAAAATATTCGCTGAAACACGTCATCCCGGTGCTTTCGCAACGGCTGGGCCGTCCGGTGAAGTTCGCCGACGATTGCATCGGGCAAAGCGCCACCGATCTCGCCGCCTCGCTGCAGCCGGGCGAAGTCCTATTACTTGAAAACCTCCGATTCTACAAGGAAGAGGAGAAGGGTGACCGCGAATTTGCACGCAAGCTTTCCGTGCTGGGCGACCTGTACGTAAACGACGCTTTCGGCACAGCCCACCGCGCCCACGCCTCCACCGCCATCATCGCGGAATTCTTCCCGCAAAACAAGATGTTCGGCTATGTGATGGCCAACGAGATCATCAACATCGACAAATGCCTGAAGGACGGCAGGCACCCGATCACCGCCATCCTCGGCGGCGCCAAGGTATCGACCAAGATCGAGATCATCAACCACCTGATGGATAAGGTCGACAACCTGATCATCGGCGGCGGGATGATGTTCACCTTCATCAAGGCCCAGGGCGGCGAAACCGGCGCTTCGATGGTCGAAGAGGATTTTGTCGAAATGGCGAAGAACATCCTCGAACGGGCAAAGGAAAAGGGCATCAACCTTTACATCCCCGCCGACGCGGTACTGGCCGACGCCTTCTCCAACGACGCCAACAAAAGGACCAGCAGCGCCTACGAGATCCAGGTTCCCTGGATGGGCCTCGATATCGGTCCGTCGGCCTGCGCCAAGTTCGCACACGTCATCGAGCAGTCGGGCACCATCCTCTGGAACGGCCCGATGGGCGTGTTCGAGATGAACAACTACGAAGCCGGCACCAAGTTCATTGCCGAAGCGCTGGCGAAAGCCACGGCCAATGGCATTTTCACCCTGGTGGGCGGCGGTGATTCGGTGGCAGCCGTCAACAAGTACGGGCTGGCCGACAAGGTCGGCTACGTCTCGACCGGCGGCGGCGCCATGCTCGAATATATCGAAGGCAAGCAGCTTCCCGGCATCCAGGCCATCCTGGGATAATGCGCATCATCCTCAGCCGGACCGACAGTATCGGTGACGTCGTTCTGACGCTGCCGATGGTTGCCGTGCTGAAACAGGCAATTCCCGGCTGTACCGTTATTTTTCTTTGCCGCGAATACACCCGCCCGGTAGTGGAATTGTGCCCCGGGGTGGATGAGATCGTTTGCTGGGAACCCCGCACCTCATTGGGTGATCCGCTGATTTCAAATGATCGCAGAGACGCAGAGACGCAGAGAGTATTGTTCCTGCAAAAGCTCCGTGCCGACACCATCGTCCATGTCTTCCCCGACAGAGCGGTCTGCCGGACGGCGATGAGGGCGAAAATCCCGCTGCGCATCGCCACCGCCGGGCGCTTTTTCACCTGGCTGACCTGCAACCGCCTGCTGCACATCCCGCGGAAGAATTCGAATCTGCACGAGGCTCAACTCAACCTGGAACTGCTGAAAGGGCTGGGGATCCGGCGGAAATATACGCTGGATGAGGTCGTGGGGCTTATGCCTCACCCCCAACCCCTCTCCCCTGGGAGAGGGGTGCCTCCCCTTCTCCTGAAGGAGAAGGGGCCGGGGGTTGAGGTAACCGTCATCCTCCACCCCAAATCGAAGGGCAGCGCCCGCGAGTGGGGGCTCGGTAATTTTTCGCGGCTGATTGAACTCCTTCCGGCAGAAAGATACCGGATCGTCATCACCGGGACAAAAGAGGAAGGGGCGCTGATAACCGGATTCCTGGAAAAGCACCGGGGAAGAGTCGAAGACTTGACCGGAAAACTTACCCTCACTGAACTGATCTCGCTGATTGCCTCTTCCGATGCGCTGGTGGCGGCCAGTACCGGCCCCCTGCACATCGCCGCCATGCTGGGGATCAAAACCATCGGCCTTTATGCGCCCATGCGACCCATCTTCCCCACCCGCTGGGCGCCCCTGGGACGCAACGCCACCGCGCTGGTAATCGAAAAAAACTGTCATGAGTGCCGGAAAAGCATGGATTGCACCTGCATTCGCAGCATCACCCCTGAAACGGTTGTCAGCGAACTCGGCGCTATTTCCTGAATATTCCCCATATTTCGTGACCCACATTGGCTTCGGGCGGCAGGCGCAAGATCTCATGGTGATGCCAGAGACAATAAAGCCACGTAAGCCGGGGTCGCTTCGGGATGATGTACCATTTTTTCAGAGGGAATGGCCCGGAGGAGTCGTTGTGAATACTGTTCAATTGTTCATCCACTCTCTTCCCCCGCGAAAGCCCCGCCATCAGCTTAGTTGAAGATTTCCACCCGTTGCCCCGCAGGGTCCGCTTGATCCCGTAGGTGTAATACTCCACCGCTGACAGACCGTTGCGTTCCAGCAATTTGCGCAGACTATTCCCGTCGAAGTAATTGACATGGTTGATAAGCAGTTCCGATGGCCGGCCGGCCATTTTCGCCGCCAGGTAGTGTTTCCATACATCTTCCTGTCCATTGGGGGTAATGAAATGGAAGAGGCCTCCGGGAACAAGGTAGCGGACAATGTTCCGGATCGCGGCGGGCACGTCGGCAACATGTTCCAGCAAATCGCGTGCGATGACCAGGTCGAACCGGCTTTCGCACGATTCCACGAACCGTTCCGGTACTCCCTCCAGGGTCAGGAAGCCGTGTGTGGAGCGGATCGGGGCCAGCACTTCGGCGTTCACGTCCATTACCGTCATCTTCAGCGCGGGAAAGACGAACCGCAGCCCGGCAGCGAAATAACCCGACCCGGGGCCCATTTCCAGCGCTTCTGCAGGAATGATCCCTTTGCGTTTCAGCTTGTACCCGAACAACACTCCCCGGCGGAAGTTGCGTTCGGCGTTTTTTTCCGTCTCCCTCTTCCCCACCCGCTGAAGTTCTTCGAAATAGTACGCCAGGCAGCCGGCGGCCGTCTCGGCATCGTTCAACATGGGGTCAAGCTGAATGTGACGACAGGATGGACACTGTAGCAGGTCGGAGGTACGGAGATCCCAGTAATCGACCTTCCCAATCCGGATTCCGGTTGTAGCCCCACAGAGGCGGCAGGGTTCACAACGGGTTACGCTCTCCCCCTGAAATCGGGCGGGGATCCGTGACAGCCATCGTCTCATGTTAAAATTCTGAGGAAAAAAATCAAACGGGAGGATTGGCGGGTGCGGGCGGCTGTTTTTCTTCCTTCACCCAAGGCAGTTTCACCTCCGTTTTCAGGAGTCGCATCGTTTTCGGCACAACCTGTTCCATGCGGCTGTACAGGAACGATTCTTTCCGGTATTTTTCGGCGACCAGTTTCCCGTGGGGATCGATGAGCTGAAGCAGGAGGATCAGAACACTCACCAGGATCGCGCCTTTGACAATGCCGAGCAGCCCTCCGCCGAGGCGGTTGAGAAAGCCCAGCCCGGTGGCGTTGATCAGCTTTTCGGCCAGTTTCGCCAGCAGCATGAGGGCGATCACCACCAGCAGGAAGGTGATGACATACGCCAGCACCGGGAGCCATTTCTGCGACGGGTGAAAATGCTCGGTCAGCAGGGCGGCGATGTAGTTCGAAAAATGAATGGCGGCCCAGATGCCCACGATCAGCGCGGCGATGGCGGCCAGCGACGAGATGAACCCTTTCATGAATCCCTGGATGATCAATAGCACCAGGATGCCGAGCATGATGTAATCGAGCACGTTGAGCGCCATGGGTCAGCGTTTTAACCGGGAGGTGAGTTCAGTTCCGAACACGAAATCGTTGAGTTCGGGGTTCGAAGTATGCAGGATGGTCTCTTTATCGCCTTTCCACCAAAGCTGGCCCTGGTAGATGAAGGCCACGCTGTCGCCGATGCTGAGCACTGAGTTCATGTCGTGGGTGTTGACGATGGTGGTGATGTCGTATTCGGCAGTGATCTCCTGGATCAGGTGGTCGATGACCCCCGAGGTGTGGGGGTCGAGGCCCGAATTGGGCTCGTCGCAGAAAAGGTATTTCGGGTTCATGGCAATGGCACGGGCGATGGCCACTCGTTTCCGCATCCCCCCGCTGAGCTCCGAAGGCATCAGACGGTTTACATTGTCGAGGTTCACCCGGTTCAGCACGAAGTTGACCCGGTCGAGCTTCTCCTTCCGCGTCTGGCTGGTGAACATGTTGAGCGGGAACATAACGTTTTCTTCTACATTCATCGAATCGAACAGCGCCCCGCCCTGGAAGAGCATGCCGATCTCCTGCCGCAGGTTTTTCCGCTCGTCAAAATTCATCCCCGTGAAATTGCGGTCGTCGTAAAAGACCTGGCCGCTATCAACTTCGAAAAGCCCGACCAGACACTTCATCAGCACCGTTTTCCCCGATCCGCTCTGTCCGATAATGAGGTTGGTCTTCCCTTTCCCGAAACTGCACGTCACGTCGCGGAGCACGGTATGCCCGGTAAAAGCCTTGTTGATGTTTCGCGCTTCGATCATGTCAGGAGGAGCTGGGTCAGAACGAGGTTGAAAAGGATGATGATCACACTGCTGACGACCACGGCTTTGGTACTGGCCTGCCCCACTTCCAGTGCGCCACCCTGGGTCACATAGCCGTAAAAACCGGAAACCGACGAGATGATGAAGGCGAAAAAGATGGTCTTGGTGAGGGCATAGAAGATCGTATAGCCCAGGAAATCGATCCGGATGCCATGGACAAAATCGGTAGTGGAAACCAGTCCGCTGGCTACCATGGCAATCCATCCGCCGAGGATGCCCATCCACATACTGAAGACGATGAGCACCGGGTTGATCAGTACGGAGGCGACGATCTTTGGGAAGATCAGGTAGTTAGCCGAGTTCACCCCCATGATCTCGAGTGCGTCGATCTGCTCGGTGACCCGCATGGTACCGATTTCGGAGGCGATCCGGGATCCGACCTTTCCCGCCAGGATCAGGCTGATCACCGTGGGAGAAAATTCGAGGATGACGCTCTGGCGCACGGTGAAGCCCACCATCGACATGGGGATCAGCGGGCTGGTGATGTTGTACGCGGTCTGGATGGATACGACCGCCCCCATGAAAACCGAGATGAAGGCGACGATGCCCAGCGATTCAAGGCCGAGGCCCTGGATTTCGTTCATCATCTGGTTCCAGAAGATCTTCCCCTTCTGCGGCCGGCTGAAGACCTTCTGCATCAGCAGCACATAATTCCCGATGATCTGAAAACCTCTGAGCAACATACGTCATGCGAAAGTACGAAAAATAGGAAAAACAACCCTGGTAGCTCGCCGAATGATCACTGGGTATTTCCCGCCCCGTTGGGGTGGAACCATCCAAAATCAAAACTGAACGGATACGAATTCAGTAGAAATACCGTTTCAAATGAGGTGCCGGGCATCGGTCATGGGTGTGTTTATGTTTTCGTTACCTTTATCGCGGATATGCTGAACAGACAATCATTTGGGTTCCTGCGGGCCATCGTCCCAATCCTGCTGATCGTGCTCCTGTTGGCTGTATCATGCAGCCCGCAACGGTACCCGCAGCGCCGCGCCATTCATCCGCGGGGATGCAACTGCCCGACGTTCAAATAAATTCGTTTCGATTTTATTGATGCAACTCTCTTTATTCCCCTTCCTTCCCTCCAAATCCGGATTCGGGGAAAAACCGGCGAAAAAACAAACCCGGAAAGAGCCCCCGGCCGGTCCGAAACCGGGAAACGGAAAGCCCGCTCCCAAGCCCGCCACCGTTCCCAAACCCTCTTATGAGGAAAAACTGCGGACCGTCCTTGGGCCCCATGTACCCGGCGCTGCCCTCGATACGGTCGTTCTGCAGCTTCTTGAATTCCCGGTCAGCCTGCACGTGGTGCCCCACCGCACATCGAAAGCGGGTGATTTCCGGCCTGCCAGCAGCCCCCGTCCCGCCCGGATCACGGTAAACGGCACGCTGAACCCTTACGCCTTTCTCATCACCCTCGTCCATGAAATAGCGCACCACCGCGTTGAACTCGACTACCTGGCATCGCTGAAGAAATTATCCCTCCGCCGCAAACGCCGGCCACAACCCCACGGCGAAGCCTGGAAATCCACCTTCCGCCGCCTGCTGGAACCGCATCTGCTTCCGGAGATCTTTCCCGACCGCCTGCTGCGCATCCTGAACAAACACATCGAAAACCCAAGCGCCTCCTCTTCCGCCGATCATAAACTTTCCGCGGCCCTGCAGCAATACGATCCGCCCGATAATACCGTGCGGCTGGAGGAGCTGCCTTTCGATGCTGTTTTCACCCTCCACGGACGCCGCTTCTTCCGAAAAAAAGAAAAGATGCGCAGCCGCTACCGCTGCCTCTGCCTGCAAACAAACCGGGTCTATCTGGTAAGTGCCGTGGCACCGGTAATCCGAATGACGAATGACGAGTGACGAGTGACGAATGACGAGTGGTAGATAGAGGATTATCAGCCATTTATTTATGTAATTTTGTCGCCCCATCCGAAATTTCATAGTCCTTTTTCCACCATGAGGCGATTTCTTCCCGTATTTTTCCTGATCCTCTTTCCTTTTCTCCTCCGGGCCCAGGTCAAAATCCTGTTCAACAGCAACAAGGCCGAGAGCGCAGGTAACGCCGATTGGGTGATCGACGCCGACCTGCATAACATTGGCTACACGGGCGGTCCTCCGGTAGCCGGGACCGGCACCGAATCGAACCCGCAGCAGATCCCGACTCCCGCGCAATCGGGTATCACCTCCTCCACAGCCGAAACTTACTGGTATGGCGGCATCTCGGCGTGGGGAATTGATCTGGTGAAGAAGGGATATATCGTGGAATCGCTCCCTTACAACGGCGCCATCACCTATGGGAATACATCGAATCCGCAGGATCTGTCAAATTACAAGGTGTTCATCGACTGCGAACCCAATATCCTGTACACGGATGCTGAAAAAACGGCCATCATGCTGTTCGTACAGAACGGCGGGGGGCTCTTCATGGTGGCCGACCACGCCAGCTCCGACCGGAACAACGACGGGTACGACTCGCCCGAGATCTGGAACGACCTGATGAGCTCCAACACAGTCCAGACAAATCCGTTCGGCATCACTTTCGACAACGCCTCTTTTTCGCAAACCACAACCAATATCCCCTCTCTGCCCACCGACCCGATCCTGCACGGCATCATGGGCGACGTAACCTCCGCCATGTGGAGCAGCGGCAACTCCATGACGCTTACGCCGACCGCCAACAGTTCGGTGAAAGGCATCCTCTATAAAACCGGTTCCTCCTTCGGCAATACCAATGTCATGTTTGCCTACGCCACCTTCGGCAACGGCAAGGTGGCCGCCATCGGCGACAGTTCCCCCTGCGACGACGGCACCGGCGATTCGGGCGATGTGCTCTACAACGGCTGGACAGGCGACGCCGGCGGCAATCATGAACGGCTGATCATGAACGCCACTATATGGCTGGCGACCTCTTCCGTCGCGGCGCCGGTGCTGACCACCACCGCTGTCGCTTCGGTTACCCCCACCGGCGCCGTGTCGGGGGGCACCATTACCTCCGACGGCGGATCGGCCATTACTGCACGAGGAATCTGCTGGGGAACGGCAGTCAACCCGGTGGTGACGGGCAATCATTCCACCAACGGTTCCGGAACCGGTACCTTCGTCAGTACGATCACAGGACTTGCGGCCGGAACGACTTACCATATCCGGGCTTACGCCACCAATGCCAACGGCACGTTCTACGGAAACGATCTTTCTTTCTCCACCCTGTGTGTGAGCATCACCGGACTTCCCTTCGCCGAAAACTTCTCCGCCGCCACCCTTCCTTCCTGTTGGTCGCAGGTCGACCACACCGGAAACGGGCAGGTGTGGACCTTCGGCACGATGACCGGTGTAAGTCCGCTCCCGGCCCTGACGGGCAGCTATACCTACCTCAACAGCGACGGGTACGGCAGCGGATATACCCAGAATGCCGACCTGGTCTTACCGGTTTTCGACCTCACCGGCTACACCATGGTGAACCTTTCGTTCAATCATTATTTCCGGTCTTACACCGGCTCTTCGGGAACAGTATCGTACAGCACCAACAACGGCTCGACCTGGACCACGCTGGCTACTTATACCGCCACGACGGCCAACCCGGCTTCGGTAAC
The DNA here is from genome assembly GCA_035403625.1 of Bacteroidales bacterium. Taxonomy (GTDB): domain Bacteria; phylum Bacteroidota; class Bacteroidia; order Bacteroidales; family FEN-979; genus CAIVAT01. Next base: position 5,682 of record DAONFN010000001.1, on the reverse strand, counting down.
CCTTGCGGTAAGCGGGGCGGCCATGCAGAGCCAGGTGCTGTTCCGGTGGAATTACACGGGTACTTACGGATATTACTGGGCTGTCGACGACGTCCAGATCACCGGTACGGCGTGTACCCCTATGCCGGTAAGCGTGACGGTATCGGCCTCGCAGGACACTGTCTGTGCGGGCACCCCGGCTACGTTCACGGCCACCCCGGTCAATGGAGGAACGGCTCCCTCCTACCAGTGGAAAATCAATGACGGCAATGCAACCAATGCCGGCAATGCAACCTATACCTATATCCCGGCCGACGGGGATGTGGTGAGTTGCGTCGTGACATCAAGCATTTATTGCGCTTCGGGAAACCCGGCAACCGGCAGTTACACTGTATCGGTCAACCCGCCGTTGCCCGCGCAGATCCTGCTGAAGAACGTGACCCTGGCAATGGGTTCCGGCGATTGCCAGGCGGCGAAATGCGTGAAAACCGCCGATTCGGGTTCGGTGTTTATCGTTCAGTCCGGCGGTGCTGCAACGCTGATCGCAGGAGACTCCATCCTCCTGCGGCCGGGAACAACGGTACAGCCGGGCGGCTACCTGCATGCTTACATCACCACGCACTGCATCGGGTGCAACACTCCGCTTTCTCCCGTAACCCTTTCGGAGAAAGGGGAAAAGGCGGTACAGCCCGGGGAAAGGATATCGGGGTCCGGCAGGACGATCACCTTCCGGATCTTCCCCAACCCGGCGGAGGACAAAGTCACCCTGGTGCCGGAAGGACTGCCGGATGGCCCTACGCTCCTGGCCGAACTGGTATCTGTCACCGGCGAAAAGATCCTGGTGCAGCCGGTATCGCCGACCGGACCGACGACCTTTTCGCTGACAGGATTTCGCCCGGGAATTTACCTGGTAAGGCTGAATGCCGGCGACGCTTCCGCGGCAACGGTATTGATCAGGCGGTAAAGTGTAATTATCGCTTTATCAAAAACTTAATCCCGCAACCATTTTTTCTTGGGAACGGACCGGGCCGGATCACTACGGTTCTTTTTCGTAATTTTACCGCCTGATTGGAATGGTATTGCAATGAAAAAGCATAACCCGGTACCCCCCGACGATACGCCCCCGCGCAGGCGGATGGGAAGATTGGGATACATCCTGATGGCTGTTGTTTCTGTTTTACTCATGATCAACATCCTTCTGTTGGTGCGAAAGAATTCGGCCAACCCGGCACCATCGGAGCAGCCACGGTTGGAGGACCCATGTTCACTCGATATCGTTCGGGAAAAGTCAGTAAACGACCGATATGTCGATCCGCTCCTGCTGGTGGATATAAATTCGGAATCGACCCTCTTCTCTCAGCTGAAAGCCCGGTTGCTCCAGCAGATCCAGCAGGCAAAGTCGGAAGGAAGCATCCGGGAAGCTTCCGTTTATCTGAAAGATATGGCTACCAGTGGGTGGATGGGCATCGATTGCGAATCGGAGTTCCTGCCGGGGAGCCTGATGAAAGTTCCTGTACTGTTGTATTACCTGAGGCAGGAACAGGAGCATCCGGGGACCCTGAAAACCCGGTTCGCGTATGAGAAACCACAGAGCGAGTTTCCGTCGCAGGAGTATAAAGGAGAGTCGATCCGGCCCGGGAAATCCTATACCGTCGAAGAGCTTCTCTCGTACATGATCGATGAGTCGGATAACAGCGCCACCTATATCCTTTCGAAGCATCTCGACCACGCCAGGTACAATCAATACTTTACCGATTTCGGCATTGCCCCTTACGAGGCGGCGAACACCCGTTATACGATCTCTCCGCGGCAGTATTCCAAGTTCTTCCGCCTGCTCTACAATGCAACCTTTATAAACAGGGAATTATCGGCCTATGCCCTCCGGTTGATGACCGACAGCAAATTCCGTGACGGTCTGATCAAAGAACTGCCGGCCGACATCCCGGTGGCGCACAAATTCGGCGAGAGGGGAATGGACAACACCATGGATTTTTCCGAATCGGGGATCATCTATTACCACCACAGACCCTACATTCTGACCATAATGACACGAGGCTCCGATGCCCATCGCCAGGCCGGGGTTCTGAGTGAACTGTCGCTGGAGGTGTTCAAGTTCTATAAGCGTTTCTGAAGGAAGTAACAGAGTAACAAAGTGACTGCCGACTGCCGACTGGCGACTGGAGACTGCCGACTGCCTTCCCAGATCGTAGATCGTACATCGTAGATCTTTTTCCTTATGTTTGTAGAAAATTAACCCTCCTCTTCTATGGTAAAGTCGAAGCACAACTACTGCGTGATCATGGCCGGCGGCATCGGCGCACGTTTCTGGCCCATGAGCCGGACCTCCCATCCCAAGCAGTTCATCGATATCCTCGGTACCGGTGAGACGCTGATCCAGCAAACCTACAAACGCTTCCGGCGGATCTGCCCGAAAGAGAACATCTACATCGTCACCAACCAGTTATATAAATCGCTGGTCCAGAAGCAGATCCCGGAAATCACCGCCCGGCAGATCCTGCTCGAGCCGGCCCGCCGCAACACCGCACCGTGCATCGCTTACGCCAACCACTGCATCCTTGCCCGCGACCCCGAAGCCCGTATTGTTGTGGCCCCCTCCGACCACATCATCCTGAAGGAGGACATTTTCCTGAAGAACATCGAAACGGCGCTGAAAGCCGCCGGCGAAAACGACTGGCTCCTCACTCTCGGCATCCGGCCCAGCCGTCCCGACACCGGCTACGGCTATATCCAGTACCTCGACTCGAAAAAGCATGTGTACCCGGCAGAGGAACACATCAAGAAGGTGAAGACCTTCACCGAGAAGCCCAACCTCGAGCTGGCCAAAACCTTCCTCGAATGCGGCGACTTTCTCTGGAATTCGGGGATCTTTATCTGGTCGCTGAAATCCATTTTGGCGGCGTTTGAAAAGCATCTGCCCGACGTCGAGAAACTCTTCCGGCAGGGTGAGGGAAAGTACGGTACGCGCGACGAGAAAGCCTTCATCGGCGAAACCTACACCGTGTGCACGAGCATCTCGATCGACTACGGGGTAATGGAGAACGCCGATAACGTGTACGTGCTGGCAGCCGATTTCGGCTGGTCTGACCTCGGCACCTGGGGGTCGCTGTACGAAAACCGCCCGCACGACGACAACGGCAACGCGGTAGTCGGTAAAAACGTGATGATGTACGACGCAAAGAACTGCATCGTCAACATGCCGAAAGACAAAGTGGTGGTGTTACAGGGGCTGGAGGACTATATCGTGGTGGAAGCCGACAACGTGCTGCTGGTGTGCCGCAAGTCCGATGAGCAGCAGATCCGCCAGTTTGTCAACGACGTGATGCTCGAAAAGGGGGAGAAATACGTGTAGTTTTCCGTTGTGGCTCATCGCTAAAAAAATAAAGCTCATTCATCGTGAGATTTGAGCCGTATTTTTGATGATTGTGAGCCAATAAAAAAGACCTTCCCGATTTTGGAAACCTGGAAGGTCTTTTTCTCGATTCTCCTCTCCCATTTGGAGGAACCAGGGGCACTATTTCAGATGCTCCCCTAAGAACTTCTCCATCGCCCGGTAAAAGTCGAAGCGGTTCTCCTCGTTGTGGAAGCCGTGTCCTTCGTTGTCTTTCACCATATATTCGACCGTGATGTTCCGCTTTTTCAGGGCGTCGACGATCTGGTTCGACTCGTCGATGTTCACGCGCGGGTCGTTCTTGCCCTGTGCCACGAACAACGGGGTCTTGATCTTGCCGGCGTTGAGTGCAGGCGAGGTGGCGGTGAACTGGACGCTGTCGGCCCTCGGGTTGCCCACCATCTCGTACATCATGTCGAGCATCGGTTTCCAGTAGGGCGGGATGGTCTTCATAAAGGTGAAGAGGTTCGATACGCCCACGTAATCGACACCGGCTGCATAGAGGTCGGGCTCGCGCACCAATCCCTGCAGTGTGGCGTATCCGCCGTAGCTTCCGCCGTAAATGGCGATCTTCTTCGCATCGGCAATGCCCTTTTCGATGAGCCATTTCGTGCCGTCGGTGACGTCATCCTGCATGGTCTGTCCCCACTGCTTGAACGACTTTTCCCAGAAAACGCGGCCGTAACCGGTCGATCCGCGGAAGTTCATCTGCAGCACGGCGTAGCCTCGGTTGGCCAGGAACTGGATCTCGGGGTTGAAGTACCAGCTGTCGCGCGCCCAGGGGCCGCCGTGCGGGTTGACTACCACCGGCAAGTCTTTGGCCGTCTCCATCGTGTAACCGTTGGGCAGGGTGAGGTATCCCTGGATCTTCATCCCGTCGCGCGCGGTGTACTCGATGGGCAGCATCTCCGACAGCTCTTCCTCCTTCAGCCAGGGGGCGATATCGACCACCTTCTTCAGGTCGTCTTTCGTCACGTCGTACACGTAATAGCTGCCCAGCGACCGGTCGCTGTAGGCGCGGATCATGTATTTGTCCTCCGCCCGGGTCATGGAGGTGATGTTGAAGGTGTAGTTGCCAAGTTTCTGCTGGATCTTGTCGTAGATCTGCTTTGCATCCTGGTCGAAGAAATAGCGTTCCTGTTTGGCCGATTCGTAGTTGGCGCAGGTGAGGTTCTTTTTCGCATGCGACCAGCTCACGTCGTTCACATCGAAATCCTTGTTCTCGTAAAGTACCTTGACCTCCTTGCCGTTGGCGATGTCGAACTCGACGATGGCGCTTTTGTCGCGGCCGAGGTTCGACGAAGCGTAGATATTCTTGTTGTCGAAGGTGAAGAACAGCGGCGAGCAGGTTTCCTTGAAGCTGGTGGTGAGGACCGGCTTGAAGGGATCGGTTTCCTTTTCGCGATAGAGGATCTGGGCGTTCACCCCGTCGACGATGGCGGTGGCGGCGCGCAGTTTGCCGGCGTGGTCGAGGATCCACCCCTGAATGTTGCCGGGGTTTTCGGCCAGCATGGTCATCTCGCCCGTGACGATGTTGAGGCGGTAAGGATCGAACACTTCGGGGTTGCGCTTGTTCATCCCGATGATCATCTCGTCGGGGAGGTCGTAGAGGTCGTCGAAGATCTCAGTGCGTACCTTGGGGAAGTCGGTGAAGCACTTCAGGTCGCTGCCGTCCACATTCACGCCGTACAGCCGGAAGTTCTCATCGCCGCCGGTATCCTTCAGGAAGACGATGCGGGTGGGGTTTTTCCAGAAATAGCCGGAGATGTCGCGGTCCTTTTCGAAGGTGAGCTGAGTGGCTTTTTCCGAACCGATCTCCTGCACAAAGATGTTCATCCGTTTTTCATACGGGGCCATGAAGGAGAAGTATTTGCCGTCGGGCGAGATCTGGTAGCGTGCTTTGTCGGGATTTTTGAAGAAATCCTCGAGGGGTATCTGTCGTGCCTGCATGGGTTTTTTGGGTTTACATCCCCCCAGCGGGAGGGAAAAGAGGATCACTCCCCCGAGGAGGAGAAATAAAAGGGATTTTGCTCTCATAGGGTTGATTTTTCGGCAATAATACACAAGATTCATATGCCATCGTAAGATTTTCGGTGTTCCCGTGGTTTTTCTCGTTAACACCCCACACCGACGGGGTACCCCCCGCCTCAGTTGCCAGTACTCAGTCTCCGGTCGGCAGTCAGCAGTCCGCAGTCGGCAGTAGTTCGTAATTTTTAATTTTTCATTTTTAATTGAACCGTCACCTGGTCACCTCCGTCACTCCCGTCACTTCTTAAATACCACCTTCCCGCTGT